>JACDDL010000067.1 GCA_013817045.1 Actinomycetota bacterium
TCGACACAGACCCCGGCGCCCGCGTCTTGGGCGAGTTGGGCATCGGCACCAACTTCGGGATCCCGGGCTTCACCGGCGAGATCCTGCTCGACGAGAAGATCGGCGGAACGGTACACCTCGCAAGCGGCGCCTCGTACCCCGAGACCGGCGGTGTCAACGAGTCGGCCGTGCATTGGGACATGGTGTGCGACCTCCGCAAGGGCGGGCGCATCACCGTGGACGGCGACATCCTGATGGAGGATGGCAATTTCACCGTGTGAAGCAGCGGTCTGGCCGCACCGAGACGTCCCCGCTGCCGGTGTCACGCAGGCGGAGAGCGGCAAGATCGCCGTTTGAAGATTGACCCCCCGCCGCGCCTTGCTTAGTCTCGGCTCATGTCTATGACCTATGGGCCGGAGGGCGCGGTCCGTCCCGATATCGACGCCGTGCGGAGCGAGGCGCTTGGCTGCACCAAGTGTCGTCTCGCCGAGGGGCGAACTCAGGTCGTGTGGGCCGACGGCAATCTGGACGCGAACCTGCTGTTCATCGGCGAAGGGCCGGGATTTCACGAGGACAAACATGGGCTGCCCTTTGTAGGCGCCGCCGGGCAGCTCCTCGACCGCCTGCTCGGCGAGATAGGCCTCGACCGGTCTCAGGCGGCGATCGTCAACGTCGTCAAGTGCCGGCCGCCCGGCAACCGCGATCCGTTGCCCGACGAGATCGAGGCATGCCGCCCCTACCTCGAGGCGCAGCTCGCCCACATGCAGCCCGATGTCATAGTCACCCTCGGCAACTTCGCCACCCAATTCATCCTCGACCAGCGCATCGGTATAACGCGGGCGCGCGGGCGTCGGTACGACCGGCGGGGCGCGACGGTGATCCCGACCTTTCATCCGGCGGCTGCGCTACGGGGCGGCCGATTCGGTGGGACGAATCCGATCGACGCCATCCGAGCCGATCTTCAGGAGGTAAAGAAGGCGTTGGAAGAGGCTGCTCGCGCCCGCCAGGGCGAGGGCGCGAACGCCGTGGGCACCGAAGACCACGGCGAGCAGCTCGGGCTCTTCTAAGCCCACACCGCGGTGCTGTCGCTCGTCACTCAGGCTGCCCGGGAGACGCGGATGATCGGGGAAGCCCTCGGTCCCGAGCTTGCACCCGGCGACATCATCGCCCTGGGCGGAGAGCTCGGGGCGGGCAAGACCGTTTGGGTTCAGGGACTGGCGGCCGGACTGGGCGTGAGCGCCACCGTGACGAGCCCGACCTTCACCCTGGCGCACGAATACCGCGGCCGGCACCGCCTCCTCCACGTCGACGTCTACCGGCTCGAGACCTTTGGAGAGCTCGTCGACCTCGGATTCGAGGAGTGGCTCGAGTCGGACGCGATCATGGTCATCGAATGGGGTGACGCAATCAGGCCGCTCCTCCCGGATCGCCGCCTCGAGGTCGACATCCGGCTCGGCCACCGGCTCGAAGAGCGCTCCCTCAGCTTTCGTCCCGGAGGGCGTGAGTGGGTGGCTAAGCTCTCCCGGATGAGCCGAACTGCTAAGGAATTGCTGGCACCTCCGGACGCTCCACCGCCGGGCTGATGCTGGTCTTGGGCATCGAGACATCGACACCCCAGGCCAGTGTCTCGATCGGCTCGGAGGAAGGGGTGGTGGCCAGCGCGCTCGCCGCCCGCAGGCCGAACTACGTCGAATTCCTCCTGCCGGCGATCAGGTTTTGCCTCGACGGCGCCGGGCTCGTATACAACGACGTGGAGGGCATCGCCGTCAGCCGAGGTCCCGGTCTGTTGACCGGTCTGCGGGTGGGGGTGGCGACCGCCAAGGCACTCGCACAGGCGCTGTCGTTGCCCATCGTCGGCATGGCGAGCCTTGATCTCCTGGCGTATGAGGTTCGCTACTCGCCGAAGACGATCTGCGCGATGCTGGATGCTCGCAGAGGTGAGGTCTATTACGCCATGTACCGGACGAGCCCCGGCGGCATCCAGCGAATGAGTGATTACAGCCTTGCGAAGCCCGAGCAACTGGCTCTCGGAATAGCCGCCCGCAGCGACGACGTGCTTCTCGTGGGGAACGGTGCACTGTTGTACCGGGGGATCTTCGCCGAGGCCGACGCCGGCACAGAGATCGGAACGGTGGGCGATGCCTCCCCTAACGCCGTGGCCCTCGTTGAGCTTGCGGCCGCCCGCATGAGGCGGCGCGATTTCGACCCTCTGACCGGGCTGAACCCCATGTATCTCCGCCGGTCGGCTCGGCCCATCGAATGGGATCGAATGCGCGGGAGACGGTCAGCATGACCGCTTTGGCGCGCGAGCCGGACAGGCAAATCGACATCGAAGTGGCCAAGATGCGCCGCAGGGACCTGCGACGCGTGCTGGCAATCGAAGGGGAGGTCTACCCCAGGCCCTGGACTCGATCGCTGTTCCTCTCCGAGCTCGCACAGCGCCATTCCCGGACCTACCTGGTGGCCCGCCACGAGGGAGAGGTGGCCGGTTACGGGGGCATGATGTTCACCAGGAAGGAGGCTCACGTCACCAATATCGCGGTTGCCCCGGAGCTCCACGGTGTCGGCATCGGCACCCGGCTTCTCTTGACCTTAGTGACCGAAGCCGTCGCCCGAAGCTGTGACAGGATCTCGCTGGAGGTGAGGGTCTCGAACAGCATCGCCCAGAGCCTCTACGAGAAGTTCGGCTTTTCTGTGGAAGGCGTGCGCAAGGGCTACTACGTCGAAACGAACGAAGATGCCTTCCTGATGGTGGCAGAGGATGCGCTGTCGACGGATTACCGGCTCAGGCTGGAATCGATTCGCGACGATTTGAGGAAGGCGTCCCCCCGGGACACGTTCGGTGAGTGATGTCGTCCTCACGCTGCCTTCTGTAGAGCCGGAAGAGGCCCTCAGGACGGACTGGGATGGCGATTCGCTCGTGCTCGGAATCGAGACCTCCTGTGACGAGACGTCTGCATCGGTGATCAAGGGCGGCCGTCGGATCCTGTCCAACGTGATCGCATCCCAGAGTGACCTCCACAGCGAGTACGGCGGCATCGTGCCCGAAATCGCGGCGCGCGCCCATGTGGAAGCACTCACGCCCGCCATCGCGCAGGCGCTCGTGGGCGCCGACACCACCCTGTGGGACCTTGACGCCGTCGGGGCGACCCTGGGCCCGGGCTTGGCCGGCTCGTTGCTGATCGGAGTTGCCGAAGGCAAGGCGT
This sequence comes from Actinomycetota bacterium, assembly GCA_013817045.1. Lineage (GTDB taxonomy): Bacteria > Actinomycetota > CADDZG01 > CADDZG01 > WHSQ01 > JACDDL01. Next base: position 3,186 of record JACDDL010000067.1, read on the forward strand.
TGGCTGCGGCCCTGGGGATTCCGTTCGCCGGCGTCAATCACCTCGAGGCCCATCTCTATTCGGCCCTGCTCGCAGATCCAGAGGCCCGCTGGCCCGGGGTTGCGCTGATCATCTCGGGCGGTCACACCCTGCTGGTCCACGTTGTGGATGACGGCGACTACGACCTTCTGGGAGGCACCCTCGATGACGCCGCCGGCGAGGCGTTCGACAAGGTCGCTCGTTTCCTCGGCCTGGGCTACCCGGGTGGTCCGGAGATCGACCGGCTGTCTCTTCTCGGGGACCCCGAGGCGATCCGTTTCCCCCGGGCGATGCTGCGTGCGCCGGGCTTCGACGTCTCCTACTCGGGGCTCAAGACCGCCGTGGTCAACCATGTGCGCCGCGCCGAGGCGGCCGGTGAAGAGGTCGTGGTGGAGGATGTCGCCGCGTCTTTCCAGCGGGCGGTGGTGGATGTCCAGGTGGCCAAGACGATGGCCGCAGCCGAGCACACCGGCGCGTCGAGGATTTTTCTCTGCGGAGGGGTGGCCGCGAACTCCGGCCTGCGAGGGGGCCTCGCGGCTGCCTGCGCCGAGCGGGCGATGGACTTTCACGTGCCGCCGCCCGAGCTGTGCACCGACAACGCCGCAATGGTCGGAGCGTGCGCCACCGCGATGCTGCGCCGGGGATTGAGGACGCCCCTGGGCGCCTCACCGGACCCCAACCTCCCCCTGGTGTCCCCGCTCTAGCACTTCGCTGCCGCCTATGCTTCGTCACCCCTGCGCCCGGTTGACCGGGAAGGCCCCTCCGGTTTAGGATTAGCACTCGGCACACAAGAGTGCTAAACGATCGATTTCAGGAGGTCGAACATGGCAACAGGCACCAAGACCAACGTGCGTCCGCTCGAGGACCGAATCCTGGTCCGTCCCGAAGAAGGTCAGGAAACCACCATCTCTGGCATCGTCATTCCGGACACGGCCAAGGAGAAGCCCCAGGAGGGCGTCGTACTGGCGGTCGGGCCCGGCAAGCGCAACGAGGACGGCGACCTCATCGCCCTTGACGTCAAGGAGGGTGACCGCGTCCTCTACTCGAAGTACGGAGGCACCGAGATCACCGTCGACGGCGAAGACCTTCTCATCCTGTCGTCCCGCGACGCTCTCGCGGTGCTCGGCTAGTCACTCGAAGCCTTCGGGCAGCTTAAGGAGTACTGAATGCCAAAGATAGTCAAGTTCGAAGAAGACGCGCGGCGGCGCCTCGAGTCAGGGGTCAACCGGCTGGCGGATGCCGTCAAGGTGACCCTCGGCCCGCGTGGTCGCAATGTCGTCCTCGACAAGAAGTGGGGCGCTCCCACGATCACCAATGACGGCGTCACCATCGCCAAGGAGATCGAGCTCGACGACCCCTGGGAGAACATGGGCGCACAGCTCGTCAAAGAGGTGGCGACCAAGACCAACGACGTAGCAGGCGACGGAACGACCACCGCGACCGTCCTTGCCCAGGCAATGGTCAAGGCGGGGCTTCAGAATGTCGCCGCCGGCGCCAATCCGATGGCCCTCAAGCGGGGCATCGACAAGGCCACCGCAGCAGCAGTCGAGGCCATCAAGTCGCAGGGACGCGATGTCGAAGGCCGCGAGCAGATCGCCCACGTCGCGGCGATCTCGGCCAACAACGACAATGAGATCGGCGAGATGGTCGCCGAGGCGATGGACAAGGTGGGCAAGGACGGAGTAATCACCGTCGAGGAGTCGAACTCCTTCGGTATCGATCTCGAGCTCGTCGAGGGGATGCAGTTCGACAAGGGCTACATCTCGCCGTACTTCGTCACCGACCAGGACCGTATGGAGACCGTGCTCGAGGACCCCTACATCCTCATTGCCCAGCAGAAGATCTCCTCGGTCCGTGACCTCCTGCCGATCCTCGAAAAGGTCATGCAGGGGGGCCGTCCTCTTCTCATCATCTCCGAGGACGTCGAGGGCGAGGCCCTTGCCACCCTTGTGGTGAACAAGATCCGCGGCACCTTCAAGGCTGCAGCGGTCAAGGCTCCAGGGTTCGGCGATCGTCGCAAGGCAATGCTTCAGGACATCGCGATCCTGACAGGTGGTCAGGTGATCTCCGAGGAGATCGGCCTGAAGCTCGAGAACGCATCGATCGACCTCCTTGGGCAGGCGCGCAAAGCCGTCATCACCAAGGACAACACGACCGTTGTCGAGGGCCAGGGCGACTCCGATGAGATCTCCGGCCGTATCGACCAGATCCGTGCCGAGATCGACCGTACGGACTCTGACTGGGACCGGGAGAAGCTCCAGGAGAGGCTGGCGAAGCTCGCCGGAGGTGTCGCGGTTCTCAAGGTCGGCGCCGCGACAGAGGTCGAGCTCAAGGAGAAGAAGCACCGCATCGAGGACTCGGTTTCGGCCACGCGAGCTGCGGTCGAAGAGGGAATCGTTCCCGGCGGCGGCACCACGCTGGTGCGAGCACGCGAGGCGGTGGAGGCACTCGACGTCGAAGGTGACGAGCTTGCGGGTGCCCGGGTAGTCCTGTCGGCGCTGGATGCACCTCTGCGCTGGATTGCGCAGAACGCCGGCTTCGAGGGCGGCGTTGTGGTCGACCGGGTTCGCAACGAGAAGCCCGGGCACGGACTCAACGCAGCCACCGGGCAGTACGTCGACATGCTGTCTGACGGCATCATCGACCCTGTGAGAGTGACCCGCTCGGCACTCGAGAACGCGGCGTCCATCGCTTCGTTGTTCCTCACGACCGAGGCGGGCATCGTCGAGAAGCCCGAGGACGAAGCACCAGCGGCTGCCGGCGGTGGTCACGACCACGGCATGGGTGGTATGGGTGGCATGGGTGGCATGGGTGGAATGGGCGGCATGATGTAACCGCCTTTCCACGGCACGTCGAGCATTTTTGTCGAAGGCGCGAAACAATCTCGGCTCGCCCTCTTGCCAAACCGGGGAGCGTTGCGTAACTTGATCCATGCATCCGTTGAGTCGTAAACCGGTGAAAGCCGGGACGAAGGCTCAGCGGGTGCATTTTCGCGTTCTGCTCTGTTCCGGCAGCCGTCACTCTGGCTCCTGCCATTTGAGGCCTGGGCCTGGTATCCTTAGAGTGTCATAAGAGTGCATCCAAGAGTGCACTGGGAGTGTCCGTAGCAACGGACGGTCGTTTCCCATCCGGGACGACTGAAATCCCTGAAAGATCACCGGCTACACAAGGAGAACCCATGCCGAACACCGTCAAAGACGTTTCGGGCTTTCCGCCCCACGGAGGAGCCCTGGAATTGCGTATGGCGAACGCAGACGAGCGCCGTGAGCTGAACGCCCGGACTGCTTCGATGCCTACGATCGAAGCCAAGTCCCGGCGCGTGCTCTCGGATCTCGAGCTGCTTGCAATCGGTGCGGTCTCGCCCAACCGGGGGTTCATGACGCAGTCGGACTACAACCCGGTGGTGGACGAGATGCGGCTCGCAAGCGGGCTGCCGTGGAGCCTCCCCATCACCCTGTCGGCGACCGACGACGAGGCCCGGGCCCTCGAATCCGGGAGGCAGGCAGCAATAACGCACGAGGGGCGGACTGTTGCGATCATCGACGTCGACGACGTCTACCGATACGACGTGCGCCATGAGGCCGAGCTCACCTATCGCACCACCGACGAAAAGCACCCTGGTGTTGCCTACCTCTATGAGCAGGGCTCGCACTACGTGGGCGGCGAAGTGACGGTGCTCGAGAATATCTTCCTCAGTGAGTTCGCCAACTACCGCCTGACACCCGTTCAGCTGCGCGATGCGATCGCACAGCGTGGGTGGAAAACCGCAGTTGCTTTCCAGACCCGAAACCCGATTCACCGTGCGCATGAGTACCTCACGAAGTGTGCGCTCGAGATCGTGGATGGACTTGTGATTCACCCGCTCGTTGGCGGCACCAAGGGGGATGACATACCCGCTGAGGTTCGCATGCAGTGTTACGAGGTCCTGATGGAGAAGTACTACCCGCCGGACCGTGTCATTCTCTCGGTGTTCCCGGCCGCCATGCGGTACGCGGGACCGCGCGAGGCGATCTGGCACGCCCTCCTGCGCAAGAACTACGGCATGACACACTTCATCGTGGGTCGGGACCACGCGGGAGTGGGCGACTACTACGGGAGCTACGACGCTCAGGAGATCTTCGAAGAGCTCGATCCCGGGGAGCTTGGAATCTGGCCACTGAAGTTCGAGCACTCCTTCTGGTGCAACACGTGCGAGCAGATGGCTTCGGCCAAGACCTGCCCGCACGGCAAGGACGACCGAGTGTTCCTATCCGGCACCCAGGTGCGCCAGATGCTCACCAATGGTGAGGAGCCGCCGCCTCAGTTCTCCCGCCCCGAAGTAGCGCGCATCCTCATCGACGCAGAACGCGCCAAAGACAGCACCGATAACAACTAAGGGGGCAGGGCTAACGCATGCGAGTGCTAGACAAGCTGAAGAGGAAGAAGGACGAGCGGATGCCGGCGGCCCAGCCTGCACCCGCCGCGCCCAAGGAGCGTGGTCGCAAGGTCATGGTCTTGGGGCTGGACTGTGCTCCGCCTCAACATGTGTTCGATGAATATGCATCCGATATTCCGAACCTGACGAAGCTCCGCGAGAACGGTGTGTGGGGGCCGCTCGAGTCCATCGTGCCGCCCATCACCGTGCCGGCGTGGATGTGCATGATGACGTCCAAGGATCCCGGAACCTTGGGGATCTACGGCTTCCGCAATCGCAAGGACCACTCATACGACGGCCTTTCGTTTGCGACGTCGTGGGCCGTCAAGGAGCCGACCGTGTGGGACATTCTGTCGGAAGCGGGCAAGGACTGCATCGTGATGTCGGTTCCGCCTTCCTATCCGCCGAAGGCTCTAAATGGGATACAGATCGGATGCTTTCTGACGCCGAGCAACGATGCTGATTACACGTACCCGAAGGAGCTCAAGGCGGAGCTCGAGCAGAACGTCGGCGACTACGTATTCGACATCCGTAACTTCCGCACGGACAACACGCAATACATCATCGATGAGGCTTACAAGATGACCGAGCAGCGGTTCAAGACTGCCGAGTACCTGTTGTCGAACAAACCGTGGGACTTCTTCGTCATGGTGGAGATGGGGCCCGACCGGTTGAATCACGGTATATGGAGCTTCATCGATCCCAACCACCCACGCTTCGTACCCGGCAATCCCTACCGAGAGTCGTTGCGCGACTACTACCGTTATCTCGACGGGAAGATCGGCGAGATACTGGACAAGCACGCCGACGAGGACACCACCGTTCTGGTGGTGTCCGATCACGGGGCGAAGGCCATGGTCGGCGGCGTCTGCTTCAATGAATGGCTGCAGAAGGAGGGCTACCTTGCCTTCGCCGACGATTATCCCTCCGAGATCACTCCGATCGATCGCATGAAGATCGACTGGAGCAAGACCAAGGCATGGGGTGACGGTGGTTACTACGGCCGTCTGTTCTTGAACGTCGAAGGCCGTGAGCCCGATGGCGTCATACCTGAAGCCGAGTACGAAGCGACACGCGAGGAACTGGTCCACAAGATCGAGGCAATGGTGGACCACGACGGCAATCCCATGGGTAACAAGGCATGGAAGCCTGACGCCCTCTACACATCACAGAACGGTGTCGCGCCCGACCTCATCGTCATCTTCGGTGAGCTCAAATGGCGTTCCGTTGGCTCTCTCGGGCATAACTCGATGTACACGTTCGAGAACGACACCGGGCCCGATGAAGCCAACCACGCGGAACGTGGAATCTTCATGATGAACAACGCTCCAGGCCAATCGAGTGGTGAACGCTCCGGATTGCACCTCTGGGATGTGCACTGCACAATTCTTGACCTGTTCGGGCTCGAGCCTGCACAGGGAGCGCTCGGCAAGAGCGCTTTACGTCACTTACCGAATCGACAGAAAGAGAGATAAGCATGAAGCAAGCAAACCGCGAGCGCGGTTGTGTCATCTGGTTCACGGGCCTTTCGGGTTCCGGCAAGACCACCATTGCCCGTGAGCTCGAGAACCATCTGTTGGCAGCAGGTGTGCCCGTTGAGATCCTGGACGGTGACATCGTCCGGGAGAACCTGTCGAAGGGTCTGGGGTTCTCCAAGGAGGACCGCGACATCAACGTTCGCCGGATCGCCTTTGTGGCACACCTCCTTCAGCGCAACGGCGCATTCGTGATCACCGCTGCCATATCCCCCTACAGGAACATCCGTGAGGAAGCACGCACGATGGCCAAGGACTTCGTCGAGGTCTACGCCGCCGCTTCGCTGGAAACCTGCGAGGAGCGGGACGTCAAGGGCCTGTACGCCAAGGCTCGTGCAGGAGAGATCAAGGAGTTCACCGGCGTAAGCGACCCATACGAGGCCCCCGAGGCACCCGAGGTCACCTGCGACACGGCGAACGAGACCGTGGAGGAGTCGACCAAGAAGGTCATAGACAAGCTCGTAGAGCTCAAGTATCTGGAGGCATGAGCCCGATGATCGACCTGCATGCCCACACCACCGTCTCGGACGGCGGTGATTCACCGTCGGAGCTGGTCCGGAAGGCAAAGGAAGCGGGCCTGCAGACGATCGCAGTCACCGATCACGACAACGACCAGGGCTGCGACGAGGCCGTTGCCGAAGGGCGGCGGCTGGGGATCGAAGTCATCCGGGCGGTCGAGATCTCCTGTGATGTCGAAGACCTGAGCAGCAGGGGCTACCACCCGAACGGGCGACCGACCATGCACCTCCTCGGCTACTTCATCCCCGAGGGCCACAACCGTCTATCCGCGGCGCTGTCCGAACTGCAGCACGCCCGCTTGAATCGCAATCACATCATCGTGGAGCGACTGAACGAGCTTGGTGTCCCGGTCACCTTCGAGGAGGTCGAGAACGAGGCCGGCGGCCCGGGTGCGCAGATAGGCCGCCCGCACTTTGCGGCGGTTCTGGTGCGTCACAATGCGGTGCCCGACTACCAGAGCGCCTTCGACGACTACCTGGCCAAGGGAGCCAAGGCCTATATTGGTCGAAAGCTCTACAGGCCTGTGGAGGCGACCGAGCTGATGGTCTCAGCCGGTGTCGTCCCGGTCCTTGCACACCCGTCCTCTCTAGGGCTCGATGCCGTCGAGCTGGAGAGATTCGTCGATGACCTGATCCCCGTCGGATTGAAGGGCATCGAGGGCTATCACGGCGACCACTCCGAGGTCGATCAGCGGCCTTTCAGAGAGCTGGCCCGGCGCAAGAATCTGATCGTCTCGGGCGGCAGCGACTATCACGGGGACATGCGGCCCGACCGCTCGCTCCCGGGCGGCAAGCAGGGGGTCACCGTGCCCGAGGCCGCCCTGGATGACCTGAGGGCTGCCTCGGGGGCGCTGAGGGCCCTGGTCGCCTGACCGGGGCCCCCCGTTAAGGGATCAAGCGCAGTTGGGCCAGCGGCTCGCCTGGCCGTCGGCGATCAGACTCGCTGCTGCCTGGGCCTGCGCAGCCGGGTCGAAGATCGACCCCGAGCCGTAGGCGGCCCAGGTCTGGTCGTCGAACTGAAACAGCCCGTAATAGCCGGCCGAGTTGACCGCCCCCGGGTCGAGCCCGGACTCACACTCCGCCACCGAGACCAGATAGGCCCCATCCAGGCCGTGCTCGGCGGCCGCGGCATAGATGATGTCGGTGACCGAACCCGTAGGTGCGGGGACCTCGGTCTCTTCGGGGGCCGGGGCTTCGTCCTCGGGTGCCACAGCGGCCACCTCGGGCTCAGGCCGTTCGGGAGCCGGCCGGATGTCGAAGACACGACGGCGAAAGCGCATCATGCCCCCGACGCTCTCGCTGCCCTCGACACCGCGGTGCGACGAGGCTCCGAGGATGGTGGCGCCGGTCACCGAGCGCGGAATGGCAGCCCTCGCAGTCTCCCCGGACGGGGCCAATCCCAGGATCATCAGACCCGCGAGCCCTATTGCGGGCAAGGCGAGTCGTCGGTGCCACAAGCATTTCAAGGTTGTTACCTCCCAGTAGCGGGCGTCCTAAAGGCCACCCCCCAGTGGCACAAGCGGTCGACGGTACACGCCAAAGGCCGGGCTGGCAAGGGCGATGGGGGGCTCAGATGTCGAAAAATGGCCCAAAAAATACCGTCAGGTGGTGCCAACCCGTCCTTGCGAGAGCCGATTCTTGGCCTCGGGTGGGGATTGAGGGCGGTGGCTGGTCTTAGCCGGCGGGGCGTCCTATTGTGGTGCGATGCCCCGAGCCCTCATTACCGGCGTCACCGGACAGGACGGCTCCTATCTGGCGACGCTGCTGTTGGAAAAGGGGTACGAGGTGCACGGGCTGATTCGGCGCGCCTCCTCCTTCAACACCCAACGTCTCGACTCCATCTATCGAGACCCGCACGAGTCCGGGGTCCGGTTCTTCATGCACTACGGAGACCTGTCGGACTCGGGCTCGTTGGTGAACCTCATCCGGGGGCTCGAACCGGACGAGATCTATCATCTCGGCGCGCAGAGCCATGTGAAGGTGTCGTTCGAGATACCCGAGTACACCTCCGATGTCACCGGCATGGGCACGGTCCGGATCCTCGAGGCGATCCGAGCTTCGAGTGTACAGACCCGCTTCTACCAGGCGTCGTCGTCGGAGATATTCGGGCTTTCGTTGCCGCCACAAGATGAAACCACTCCGTTCCATCCCCGAAGCCCTTACGGGGTGGCCAAGGTATTCGCCCATTGGATGACGATCAACTATCGAGAGTCCTACGGCTTGTTCGCCTCCAACGGGATCCTGTTCAACCACGAAAGCCCCCGCAGGGGGGAGACGTTCGTGTCGCGCAAGATCACCCGGGCGGTTGCCCGCATCAAGGCCGGCATCCAAGACACGCTCTATCTCGGCAACCTCGACTCCAAGCGGGATTGGGGCTATGCGCCGGAGTATGTCGAAGCCATGTGGCTGATGCTCCAGCACGAGACACCGGACGATTTCGTGATCGCGAGCGGCGAGGCCCATTCGGTCCGTGAGTTCGCCCAGCGTGCGTTCGAACACGCGGGCCTGGACTCGGAGCGCCATGTCAAGATCGACCCCCGCTATTATCGGCCGGCCGAAGTCGATCATCTGATGGGCGATCCCTCGAAGGCACTCAGGGTGTTGGGCTGGAAGCCTCGAACGGGATTCGAGGAGCTTATAGAGCTCATGGTCGACGCCGACATCCAACTGCTCGACGATGAGTTGAGCGGGCGACTCGTTTCGCAGGACCGCGATCATTGACGCAAACTCACAGGGCATGCTGAGAGCCGAAAAAGGAGATGAGCGGCGTGGAGATGGAGATAGGCATCGGAAAGTCGGGACGCAGGGCTTACGGGTTGGACGACATCGCCATCGTCCCCTCTCGAAGGACGCGCGACGCCGACGACGTGGATATCTCCTGGGAAATCGACGCGTTCAAGCTCGAGCTCCCGCTCATGGTCTCCGCTATGGACGCCGCCGTCTCTCCGCAGAGTGCCCTCGAGATCGGCCGGCTCGGGGGAATGGCGGTGCTGAACCTCGAGGGGATCCAGACGCGTTATGAGGATCCCGGCTCGGTGCTCGCCGAGATAGCCGAGTTGTCCGACGAGAAGGCCACACTGCGGATGCAGGAGCTCTATCGGGAGCCGGTGAAAGAGGAGCTCATCTCCAAGCGCATCCGCACTATCAAGGAGGGGGGTGTTCTCGCGGCCGCCTCGCTGACACCGCAGAAGGTCGAGACGTGGCACAAGATAGCGCTCGAAGCGGAGCTCGACGTGCTGGTCGTTCAAGGCACCGTTGTGTCTGCCGAACACGTCTCGTCCAAGACCGAGCCTCTGAATTTGAAGCGGTTCATATCCACCTACGAGCTGCCGGTGATAGTCGGAGGCTGCGCTTCCTACTCGACTGCACTGCACCTGATGCGCACCGGGGCAATGGGTGTTCTCGTGGGTGTTGGTCCGGGGGCCGCCTGCACGACCCGCGGCGTGATCGGCGTGGGCGTCCCGCAGGCCACTGCGATTGCCGACGCTGCAGGCGCTCGCATCCGTCATCTTGATGAGACCGGCCGCTACTGTCATGTG
>JACDDL010000248.1 GCA_013817045.1 Actinomycetota bacterium
ACAGGACATCACCGAGGAGATGCTCGGGATGAGCGTCCCCGTGATCGTGTGGGTTGCCCCTCGAGGCGCGCAGGCGGCGTCGGCCGGAACCTTCATTACCTATGCGGCGAATCTTGCCTTCATGGCCCATGCGGCCGAGATAGGGCCGGCCGCCCCCGTCAACCTTAGTGGAGAAGATCAATCGGGGACCGGAGAGCTCGAAGCCGGGGAGCGAGCGACCGCCGCCATCGAAGAGCTCGCTGTGGAGCGGGAGCGCAATCGCTCACGGGCGGTGGATGCCGTGGATGGCAAGGCGGCTTTGGGTGCGGCGGCGGCCGCTGAGATCGAGGTGGTTGACGGAGTGGCGTCCTCACTGCAAGAGTTGTTCGAGGAGATGGACGGCCGTACCGTGACCACGGCCAACGGCGGCACCCTGACGCTTGAGACCTGGGACGACGCCGCCGGTGCATTGACCAACAGGGTGCGCTTCCAACATATGAGTCCGTGGCAACAACTGCTCCACAGTGTGGCGACGCCGGAGGCTGCCTTCCTGCTTCTTCTGGTCGGCTTGTTCGGCCTGATCTTCGAGATCTATAACCCGGGGATCGGTCTGGCGGGGATCATCGGCGCGGTGTGCCTGGTGCTGTCCTTTTACGGGCTTTCCGTCCTCCCCACCGAATGGATCGCAGCTCTCGCCATAGTGGTGGCGGTGGGTTTCTTCGTCGTCGATGTCCAAACCGCCGGGTTGGGTGCATGGACGGTTGCCGGCGTCGCCGTGCTCGCTGCAGGAGCAGCGCTGCTGTTCCCCCGGTCATCCTCGCTGAGCATCGATTCTTGGGTGATAGTGGCGGCGGTAGCAGGAACCTTGATCTTCTTCGTATCGGTGATGACTGCGGCTCTACGTGTGCGTCTGAGGCGTCCGGTCACCGGGGAAGAGAGTCTCATCGGAATGGTCGGCGAAGCCGAGACCGACATCGCGCCGGAGGGCACGGTGCGGACCAAAGGAATGCTGTGGCGCGCACGTACGATGGAAACCGGCATAGCGGCCGGCGCCCGCGTCGAGGTCAAAGCCACGGAGGGCCTTGTTCTCCTGGTTGAACCGCTGCATGACAAAGAACCTGCTCCGCACGCTTCTCCCTCGATAAAAGGAGGCAAGTGATGACGTTGATCGTGCTCGGGATACTCCTTGTCGTTATCCTCGTTGTGGCGGCCGCATCGGTAAGGGTGGTGCAGGAATACGAGCGGGGCGTGATCTTCCGGCTGGGGCGCGTGCTCGATGAGGCCAAAGGCCCCGGTCTGTTCTTTATAATCCCGATCATCGATCGCATGGTCAAAGTGAACCTGCAGATCGTGACCCTCGACGTGCCGCCACAGGATGTCATAACAAAAGACAACGTGACCCTGCGTGTTTCGGCAGTCGTCTACTTTCAGGTCTTTCAGCCGATCAAGGCGGTTGTGGAAGCACAGAACTACCTGTTCGCGACGTCGCAGATCGCCCAGACAACATTGCGCGCGATTCTCTCCAAGGTCGATCTCGACGATATCCTCACCGAGCGCGACCGGCTCAACTCCGATCTGCAAAAGATCATCGATGATCTTACTGAGCCATGGGGTGTCAAGGTGTCGCTGGTCGAGATCAAAGATGTCGATCTTCCAACAGAGATGCAACGCGCCATGGCGAAGCAGGCAGAAGCCGAGCGCGAGCGGCGCGCCAAGATCATCAACGCGGAGGGCGAATGGCAGGCCTCCGAGCGTTTGGCCCAGGCGGCGGCGGTCATTGCGCGGCACCCGATCGCATATCAACTGAGATACCTGCAGACGGTCACCGAAGTGTCGGCCGAAAAGAACTCGACCCTGGTGATTCCTATTCCCATCGAGTTGCTCAAGCCGTTTCAGGCCGCATTCGGAGGCGATGCCTCCACCTTCGATGAAGCGGGTCGGGGAGGCGCATCCGGCGCCGCTTCCAGGGTGCCCGCCGAGGAGCCGTCCATCTCTTCGACCGCCACCCCTGAATCGACACCCGAACCGGAGGCCCCGCATACACCGTAGATCTCGGCCCTGTGTGTGACGGTCCGGCTTCCAAGAAACCATCGACGGAACCAACTCGGCTGTGGCGCCGGCCACGGCGAGGTGACGTAGCATCTGCGGGACCGTCTCTAAGGGGGGCCCATGGACCTGGTGTTCAAAGGATCTAACCAACCGACTCTTGGAACCGAGATCGAAGTCGAGTTGGTCGACGATCAAGGCGCTCTGGCCACCGACGCCGCGGCAACGAAGATACTCGCCGACCTCCAGAACTTCGAGGGCTACAAGCATGAGCTTCTCGAATGCACGATCGAGGTCATCACCGATGTCTGCCCCACCGTCGGGCACGTCCGGCGCGACCTGCGCGGCAAGCTCGACCGCCTGATCGAGGTCGCCGATCACTATGGGTACCGGATCATCTGCTCGGGAACCCATCCGTTCTCGGCGTGGAGCGATCAAACCGTGTCACCCGATCCCCGTTACCACCGGCTCATCGAGGATTGCCAGTGGACCGCCCGGCGCCTGCTTATCTTCGGTGTGCACACGCACGTCGGCGTGGGTTCCGGCGAGGAAGCCATAGCGGTAGGCAACAGCATCTCCACCTACATTCCCCATTTCCTTGCACTGGCTTCGTCGAGCCCGTTCTGGAACGGGCGGGACACGGGTCTGGCATCGGTGCGTTCCAAGGTGTTCGAATCGCTGCCGACGGCGGGCCTTCCGTATCCCATGGAGAACTGGGGCCAGTTCCAGCGCTTCATGCGCACTCTCGTCGGCGCCGGGACCATCCGGACCATCCGGGAGGTGTGGTGGGATGTTCGTCCGCATCCCGAGTTCGGGACACTCGAGCTTCGAATCTGCGACGGCATCCCCACCATGGACGAAACCTGTGCCACCGTGGCCTTGAGCCAGTGTCTCGTCGTCCATCTTGCCGAGCGTTACAACCGCGGACTCGAGATCCCCCAACACAAGCAGTGGACCATCCGCGAGAACAAATGGCGTGCGGCACGGTGGGGCCTCGACGCGGAGATCATTCGCAACGAAGAGGGCAGCCTGATTTCCCTGCGGCGGTCGATCGCCGACCTCGTAAGGACATTGGAGCCCGTGGCAGAACGACTCGGCTGTGAGGAGGATCTCCAGGGCGTCAACAAGATCCTGGCGCGTGGAACTTCGGCGACGCGCCAACGGGAGGTCTTCTGGAAGACGCACGATCTGTCCCAGGTGGTCGACGCAATGGTCGAAGAGATGAAGTCCGGCGCGCCGGTGCCTCTTCCCGACTCCGATTTCGTCGGCGGAACCGTGGTTCACGGGGACCCACTTCTCGGGGAGTAATCAGTCCCCGAGAGGGTGGTTGCGGTGCATTATCCACATGGCTCACCCGGTCGGCGTTCAGGGGGTTGGGCCCAACACCCTCGAATCGCCCTGCCGGCGCGTCGCGCCGGTCTGATCGAGCCACTCGCACAAGGGAACCGCGTACTTGCGTGAGGTTCCGAGGAGGTCGCGGATGACGGCCACCGTCGCCGGGCCGGCCGCCTCGAGATGCGCACGCACCCTCCGGCGCGCCTCCTGCGCCTGACGCGTCGTGAGGTAGAAGTCCGACACCTTCACGAGCTCTTCACTTTCGACCAGAGAGCGCAGGAGGGCCGGGTCGGCGCGCAGCTCTTTTGCAGGGGGAGGCGAGAAACCGGCCGACTCGATGTCCCGGATGAGGGCGTCGCGGGCCCGTCTCTGCTCGGGGGCAAGGTCGACGCGATGGGAAGCGAGCCGGACCAGCCGGCCCTCGTCGGCAACTCCGGCGTCCAGCGCCACCAGGGCGTCGAACTCCTCCGCCCCCACCTCGGTAGCGTCCCGGGCGGCCTCCCTGGTCAATCCGCGTTCGAGCGGATGCTCCCTGTGGTGCCGTTCGAGCGCCCGGTGGAGCGCATCATGGAGCCTCTCGACGTGTCCGGCGGAAGCGAGCATCCGGCCCAGCGGTATGACCCCCGGCGGGAACCCGGTTCCGGAATGGCCGG
>JACDDL010000068.1 GCA_013817045.1 Actinomycetota bacterium
AGAAGTATCGAAACGCGGTTGACGGCCTCCGACCGGATGACCCTTTCTTCATTTCGTACCGAGGGAAGCGACTGGACCGCTCGGTGATTTCCGAGATGGTAGGCACCTATGGTCGTCAAGCAGGCGTCACGGGCGTTCGATGTTCCCCCCATACCCTGCGACACACCGGGGCAAAGCGGTTCATCCTGGCCGGCGGCGATGTGTTCACGCTTCAGAAGCTTCTGGGTCATACGTCGCTAGTCATGGTGCGCCGCTACGTGGAACTGGGGAGTGTCGACGTGGCTGTCCAACACGACCGGTTCAGCCCGGCCGATTCCCTCCTTCGGCGGCCAACACCGATCAGGACTTAGACAACGAGGTGGTCTCCCGGTGAGGACTTGCGATGCTTCTCTGCGACAACGTCGCTCGCGAGCTCCGCGTACCTTTTCACCATCGCGTAAGACGTGTGGCCGAGGAGCTGCCGCAACGACTCTAGGTCACCGCCGTTGCGAAGGAACTCGCGCGCGAAGGCACGGCGGAGATCGTGCGCAGAGACGGTTCCTCTCGTGATGCCTGCCCGGCCCGCGCATTCCTTGATGATTTCGTCTACTCGCTTACGACTGATTGGCCGGCCCGCCTTGCCGGGGAAGAGGGGATCTTCAAGCGTCAGGCGGGATGCGGCGATATAGCGACGGAGCCACCGAAGTGCTTGAACGCCAAATGGAAGAACCCGCTCGCGTTGCCCCTTCTCGAGTACCCAGATCCGACGCTCTGCCAGGTCGATGTCGCGTAGGCGTATTCCAGTGACCGCCGACACGCGCAGACCCGTATCTAGCAAGAGATAGAGGAGTGTGAGATCGCGGAGTCCTTGCACCGTTTTTCGGTTCGGGATTCGGAGCAGAGCGACGCATTCGTCGCGTGAAGGCGCCCACATCGACTTCTGCGGGACCCGAGGTTTGCCGAATTGGTCGAAGGGGTTCGGCCCTCCGATTGCCCCCTCCGCAATGAGAAACGTCGCGAAGCCCTTGCCTACCTGCCAGTAGCCCAGGATCGTCTGGGGCTGGAACGGGCGACCGTAACGCTCCTGCTTGCGGAGCGTTCCGATCAGCCTCGATACGACGCTGCGCGTGAGCTGGTCCGGCTCAGTGACGCTCCATTGGTCCAGCATTTGGACGATCCGCCCGCCCCGGTCCCGGTACCACTCCAGCGTCCGCTCTGTCACGCCGCGCGCTTCGCAGTCCGCCAGGTAGCACTCGAGCCAGGCTGCCAGGTCCAGCTCGATTGGGAACGTCCCGCTCGAGGATCGCTGATCCGCGAGGTAATGGACATTCGAGTCGCGCTTGGAACGCCGGGGTCCTTGCACCCGGGGGTCCGTGAGATCTTGCTTCGCCGTAGCCATGAGCCACCTCCCTGTTAGTTGCCGGTCGGTCGACCAGGGAGCAGGGCCTTTAGGACCAGCCAGCAAGGGGGCACTCTTCGCAGAAGACGCGAGTACCGGACTGAAGGGAGGAACGGAGCGCCCTTGCGGGGTGGGCCGGCGCTGCTAGGTGAAAAGAGACCGGCAGCTAGGGAGGTGTCTCTCGGCGAAGCTCACGGACCGTGCAGGGAGCCTGGGGGCAGGACAGCGGGGCATGGTGACGACCACGGCCAAGTTGGTAACTAGCCGTCCCCCGCCCGGACAACGACCGTTAGATGCTGCAGTGGGTTCGAGCTTCTAGTCAGTCTCGATGATGACTTTCGCTTTGGTCAGAGCTTCAAGGATCTTGTTCCGAGCTGCAGGTCTGCTGTTGAGGTTCGAGGGACTGGGGTGTGGGGAATCCATGAGGCTCTGTGAGTCGAGCGCGTTTCCGCTCTACCTCTCGCGGGTCGCGGTGGAGACGCGGAGGCGACATCCAATCAGTATCAACGCCAATCGTTCAGAACTCGAGCCACCAGTGGCATCCGGTCATGGTGCAGAAGGCGTAGGTGTGCTTGCCGAGCTCGTGCTCGACGTAGACCCGAAGGTCCATGTCGTTACCGCATAACTCGCAAACATGACCTCGAGCTTCTTCAACAGCAGCGTGATCCCAGGACTCCTCAAAGCCCCATCTACGCAGCTCCCGGACCTCATCCGGCCACAAACGATCGGCCACCCGGACCGATGGCATTAGAGGCAGTAGCACCCGAGCGTTACGACACAGCACCTCCCAGCGTGCTGGAAGTGACTTCCTTGGAGATCCGATCCTGGTGCGACGCATGAACGCCTCCTTCTGCTCGTCGGTGAGGCAGATGCCTGCGCCGAGCACCAGAGCGGCGGTCAAGGTGGAGCGCCCCACCGGACGAACGACCTTGAGGGCCGCTCGCTCGGTGCTATCTGGGGCCGGCCGACGAGCAGAGGCGTGAAGTCGCTACAGTCAGGAGATGGCGGAAGGGTTGAAGCGCTGCGCGAAGTGCGGACAAACTAGAACGCTCGACGGATTCCATCGGAGCGTGTCGAACCGCGATGGCCGAGCCTCTCGTTGCAAGGGGTGCCGTAACCAGGACTCTCGCGATTACGCGGTGCGGCGCCGCCAAGCTGAAGCCACAGCGAAGCAACGAGGTCAGGAGCTTGGTGTTGACGCTGGGCTCAGGACTGACTGATAGCTGAACTTCCGTTACATTTCAGTTATGCAGATCGAATGCCCCGCCTGCGGCGCGAGAGGAGAGACAGGGGAGGTCACCTTCCGTAATGCGGCATTCTCCTGGTCCTGTCCTGGCTGCCGGCGGCTGTGGGACGTACGGAGTGTCTTCTTTGAGCGATCAGCAACTCGTTTCAAGGGCCTGAGCGCTACTACTAAGCGTTTGCGCGTGGAGCAGGGCATGACTCAGACGCAACTCGGCGATTTGGTCGGGGTTTCGGGGGCATACATCAGTCAGATCGAGAACGGAAAGAAAGCTCCCTCGCCGGCACTGGGTAAACGGATCTTGGAGGCGCTGGGCGCGCATGACCAGGCTGCTCTTGTCTAGGTGAACAGGCAGGGGCTCGAAAGCGGACTAGGGGGATGCCATGGCGGCTGGGGATGAAGTAGTTCAGTTACGGGCCGAAGTCGAACGACTAGCCGAAGGCAGCGAGTGGAAACGACGTATCGCTACCTTCCTGATGACGGCGGAAGCGGACGGGACGATCCAAGAGCTCGTCGACCAGCAGGTGCGGCTTCGGATGGCCGAGCTGTGCCGGACCGAGGACCGTTACATGGAGCTTTCGGAGGCTCTGAGCTCAGCGGGATTGTCGATCCATGATGGCACCGTGTACTACCGACGCGATGGGAAACCTGTTCCGATCTCCGACCTTCTCGCGGGGGTTCGCATCTAGCCGTGAACAAGGGCGGATTTTCCTGGAAGCGCTTCGTCGGCATCAGCGGTGCCAAGGCCCGCATGTCGCGCAAGATCGGTATTCCCCTGACTCGTTCCGGACGGCATCAGAAGATCGGCCGTTCGGTCACCGGCGGAGGCCGCGCTCTTCCAGTCATCTTCTTGTTCGTGGGGATCGCGTGGTTCACGCGACGAAGGACCAAGTAATGGGGCGCGGCTATCAGGCGGTATGTAATGAGTGCGGGACCCAAGTTGAGGTGAACGACGGTCCCGGAATGATTGCGATGCCGTTCCGCTGTGAGGACTGCGGGAAGGAATGGTGGTGGCACTTCGGCCCCGGTGGCCCTATGGACAAGGAACCGGAACCACCTCCATGCGAGTGCGGCGGACGATTTACTTCGGAAGCTCCACCGCGCTGTCCGAAGTGTCGTTCGACCGACCTAGAGCGCGATCCCGGCGGTTACGAGGTCATGTATGACTAGGGTGTTGAGGGGTCGCACATGAAGCGCGTTCTGCTTTGGCTCATGGTGGTCGGCGTGACTCTGTCTGGATGCTCATACCTGGAGGCAGATTCATGTCAAGAGAGCGTCGCCGGGTGCGGCGGAGGTGGGGGCGGTGGCAAGTTGTCGACCGAAGAGAAACTGCAAGAGTTGATCGATTTCTGTAACGACTATCCGGATCGCCCTGTGTGCAAGGAGAACAACCTAGGGCAGTGACCCCGTGGCTAGTTTCACTGCTCGCCGCAATGTGGGTCGCACTATCTCGGTGAAGTAAGCCGATTGCGGTGAATCCCAACGATCAGGACCCCACGCGGATGGATGGGTGAATGGCGCCACCATCACGCGACGTCCGGCGAGCTCGCATTCGAAGAGGTTCTCGGTTCGCTGCTTGACCGGAACGAGCACGTTCTTGCTCCACTTCCATACCTTGATCCCTTGGATGATGACGATTGTGGGCTCGAGGATCTCCAGCGTCGCTTGGAAATGACGCTCGCAGTTGTTCAGCATCGTCTTCGTGGACTTGCCGGTTGACGTGCCCGCCAGATGTGCTGCGCACAGCAACCGGTTGACCAGCGCGAAGCAATCGAAGATGTGGACACTCTCCTCATCGAGGTACAGGAACTCCGTGGAGTGGTCGGTTCCTGGCAATCCGAAGATCGTCCTGAGAGCCAGCGTCGTTCCCCGCATGTGCGGGTTGCGCCTCTTGTGCTCCCCATCGCCGTCGAAGCGGAGTGTCAGCCCGCTTCCGTCGTGGACCCGGGCGTATCTCTCATCCATGGTTGTGCGCGGCTTCCCTTTGCCGGCGACCTCCTGTCCGACGATCACGACTCGCAGGTCCTGGCCGCCGCTCTCTAAGTCGTAGTGCTTGCCGACATGGGAAAGCTGGCCCTCTTTGAAGGTGGAGCCCGGTGATATGGAGCCCTCGCACTGGCGCCAGCTCGAACAGACGAAGCGCTTGTTGTCGAGCACGTTCGATCGAAAGTAGGCATCGAGACGGGCTAGCCGGGAGCGGGTCCCCCGTTCGTCGTGTTGGAAACCGTGCGTGGGGACCTTGAGGATCTCGATGGAGTCGAAGGCCATCCGATCGATGAACCGTTCGTGCGATTCCTTACTAACTCGGTTGAGAAGCGCCGGGTCCGGATTGAGGAGGAGCAGGCGCCGAGACCGGGGGTGAGTCCGCTTGATGAGCCCCCTAGCTTCAAGCTCTTTGACCAAACGCACTCTTAGTTGTTGCCGCTCCGGCCCTCTGGGGATGCCGCGGCGTTCAAGCTCCGCCCACAGGCTCGCACGACATATGACTTCGCCGTCTAGCTCTTCAGCGTTTGCGCAGATGAACCGGTAGAGCTGATCTGCGGTGACAGTGGGCATCGCTGCTACCGGAGGTGTGTCAGGATTTGGAGAAGACGGTAGGCAGGTTCCGCGGTGGCTTTCATGTCGGTAGCTGCCTCTGCGCGCAAGGCCTCGATCCTCTCGGTGAACCTTTCGTTGATGACAAATGAGACGTCCAGCCCTCGACCAACATAGTCCTGCTCAAGCTCACCTAGCATCGAAGCTAGCCCCGGAGGGACGCGCAGGCTCCAGAACTCATAGACGGCCTGCTGATCTGAGAACAGCCGCTCTGCTAGAACCTCGGCTCTGTCGATCTTCTGTTTGACCTTGTCGCGGGAACCGGCATAGCCCCCGTAATGGAGCCCCGCCAAGTGGACGGCCACCTCGCAGAGCCACACGCGTCTGTCGCTCAGGCGCATCCCGATAACGTCGACCTCGCCCTGACCTTCCCCGTACGTTTGGTAGTGAACGAAATCGCAGTTCTCGATGTAACGCAGATAGCTGCCAACCAAGCTCTCCCCGATATCCAGCAATAGCACCTCCATTTCCTTCGACGTACCCCTTTATAGCGGGAGGGTGTGACGGTTCGAATCGCCACCCTGCTTCGCACCTCCCGCTCGGCGGCTACCTCTCTTTCCTTTTAGCGCCGTTCGCTCCTCCGTCAACCGCACGCTGCGCGTCCATGGATGCTCGCTCGCCTTCGGCGACGGTTGACCTCGTCGACTAGGAAACGGCGCTTGTGCCTCCGGCTCGGAAAGCCGCCGAGCAAGAGGAGGTGCAGTCATGAAGCAGCGGGCAGTGGCGATCGTCGCCGACTACCTGTCACACCGGCCCTTGGGCCGTGTCGTCGGACTCAAGCCGATCGGGGACGACGACTACATCCTGGCGATCGAAGACCTGCGCGACGGGCGGGTCCACATCGTGAAGACCCCAAGGGATCTTGAGCCGTGGCTGAAGTCGTTCAAGACCGGTGAGTGCCTTCAACCGGCGTTCGGTCTCTGCGGACGATGCAACAACATCCACGCCGACCGAGATGTTGACGGCGAGGTCTTCGGCAACTGCATTCGGTGCCAGGTGGATCTCGTGGAGGTTGCCCTGGAACTCCGTTACGAGCAGGAGGCGGAGTGATGAACGACAAACTTCGAGTTGCTCACGACAAGCTTCAGTCAGCGGTCGCCGAGATCGTCTCTGGCGATGAGTGGAAGCGCATGCTCAGCGTTGCGGCCAAGTTCCACAACTACAGCTTCAACAACCAGCTGATGATCTTTCTCCAGCGTCCGGACGCAACAGTGGTGGCGGGCTTCAACCGTTGGAAGTCACTCGATCGCTTCGTCAAGAAAGGGGAAAAGGGGCTGGCGATCTTCGCTCCATGCAAGTACAAGACCAAGATCGAGGATGACAGTGGTGACGAGAAGACCTTTCAGCAGCTCCGTGGCTTCCGGGTGGTGCACGTCTTCGACATCTCCCAGACCGAAGGCGCAGAGCTTCCCGACCTGGACGCGGTCCGACCCAAGCTGCTCGACGGTGATGCGCCGGTTGGCATCTGGGACGCGCTGGCAAGCCACGCTGCATCAGTCGGCTTCGAGGTCGTGCGCGATCGCAAGGGCGCCGAGAACGGATATTGCGATTTCCTCAACAAGAAGATTGCGGTTCGACCCGATGTCGCACCGGCTCAAGCGGTCAAGACGCTGATCCACGAGCTCGGCCACGCTCTGCTTCACTCTGAGGGTCCCGTGGCGAGCCGTGAGGTTGCCGAGACCGAGGTTGAATCGGTCGCATTCGTCGTGTGCGATGCCATCGGTTTGGACACCGGCAACTACAGCTTCCCCTACGTGGCCCGCTGGGCCGGCGGGTCCGAGGACCTGATCAAAGACACCGCCGGGCGCGTGATCGAGTGCGCCAAGTCCATCCTGGGATCTCTCGTTCTCGTCTCGGAAGATGATGAAGAGATGGACAAGGCCTCGTGAACGAACCAAATGCCGTCGTCTTCACGACGACACTCAAATGGCCGCAAGGCACCGTCGGGGAGCGGGCCCTGCTGGCTTTCGAACCCTACGAGGTAGTGAACCTCGCTCTCGAGGAGGAGGCGCCGGTGGACGTTCCAGGCTGGCTGACCGAGCGCGGCTTCGAGCGTCTGGTTGAAGATGAGTGGAGCTTCCCCTACCTGGAAGGTCACGTCCTTGGGGTGTTCGCCGACCTCGGCGAGATGGCGCTGATCGACGAGGCGGCCGACCTGTTCACCTACCCCTTAACAGGTATCTCCCCTGGATGGTACGAGCACCTGATGCGCGAGCGCAGCTGCCTACTCATCACTGGTACCGACCTGCGTTTGGCGACCGAAGGGATGGCGGGGGTCGAACAAGCGGTTCGTCGTGGTGACGCGTTCAGCGGAATGGTGCTGATTAACGAAGGACTGGACTGAGCGCCACTCACTGGGTAACGGGCCGTCGGCGTTTCCGACGCGACCTGATGCTCACCGTTCCGGTTCCACCGGCTGCCGTTCTGTAACGACGCCACGTTAGGCCCGCCGCTCCTCCACGCAACCGCCCGCTGCGCGTCCATGGATGCTCGCTTGCCTTCGGCATCGGTTGCCCTACGTCGCTGATGGCGGGACCTGGTCACTAGGCGTCAGAACGGCAAGGCGCCGGAGGCGCCCAGAACAGGAGGTGAGCAGTGAACCAGGTAGCTCTAGTCGGAAATATCACCGACGATCCCGAGCTTCGCTACACCCAGAGTGGTGCGGCCCTCGCAGGCTTCACCGTCGCGGTCAGTCACCGCAGCAAGACCAACGGCGAGTGGCAGGACGTCAACGACGGGTTCTTCCGCTGCACGGCATGGCGAGGAGTCGCCGAGAACGCAGCGCACACCCTCAAGAAGGGGATGCGGATCTTCGTTGCCGGCAAGTTGGTCCAGCGCAGCTGGCAGGACAACGACGGCAACAAGCGTCAGAGCGTCGAGATCCAGGTCACCCACGTGGGTCCGGACCTTCAGTTCGCCACCGCCGAGGTAGTCAAGTCCACCGCAGAAGGTTCCCCGGCCCCTGCGGCGGCCGCCGGGTAATCCTCCTCACCCGGCACGTTCGGAGCCCGGCTTCGGCCGGGCTCCCTTCGCGTTGCGGACGAATATCGTGCGAAGCATGGGAGGGAGCGGGAGACGGCAACGGTGGTACGCGATCGCTGAGCCAATCCGGGGCGTCTACGACAGCTATGAACGATGTCAGACGGACCTTGTTGGAGTTCGGGGGACGCGGCGCGGCCCGGTGGAGGTAAGCAGCGAGGACGAGGGCTGGGCGGTGCTGAATGGAGGGGTTCGGCTCGATGCGGGGCTGTATGTGTTCACTGACGCCACCGCTAACGGTGGCGTAGGGGTCGTGGTCGTGAGGATGCCCGTTGCAGAGAACGCGGATCCACAGATCCTCGAGCCGGCATGTTCATCGTCGGTGGTGCAGATCCTCGATGCGAAGCCGATAGCGGGAATAGATTCTGCCCAGGCTGTAGAGGCACTTGGCCGGTTACGCAACATCCTGGCGGAAATGGTCGCTCTGTATGAAGCGCTGAACCAGCTGCTCGTTCGTGAGGATGTCGTCGCCGGTTCGGAGATCACCATTGTGCATGACTACTTCGGAGTCTCGGCCTGGATGCAGGCAGGTGCGCCTCCAGATGCTGCGATGAGAATTGACCCGGGTTACTACGAGGCTTCCTTCAAGAAGCACGCATGGGCGCCGGCCAAAGACCCAACCATCAGCGCGGTCATTGCCGCTTGTTGGGAGCTAGTTTCCAGGAAACAGCTCCTGTTGGTTTTCCGGCACCAGCCGGGACATCGGTCCGAGGCAGCGGGGATCCATCACTTCGTTCGGTTCAACAAGATGGCGGACGAGCTTGCCGATCAGGGTTCGGGACGGCCCTCCTCCGCGACTTCGTAAAGCCTTTGGTTCTCCTCGTCCCATCGGATGAGTCCGGCATCAGCCTTTTTATAGCGGGCCAAGAGCTCCTGGACCTCTTCGGCACTGGCTTCCACTGTCTTGTGATGCATGTCGTACGAGTTCTCGTAGTCGCGGATAATCCCGTCTGAATCCGCATCCTGCTTAGCGCGTTCGGCATCGAACCGGTCAGGGAGCGACGCCTCCCACTCCTCATGAATCTTGGACTTGATCCACCCCGACGACGTCATAGGCCGAGGCTAGCCCTAACGGACGGTTGAAGCAGCACCCACTTCCCACGATTGGAACCCTGGTCTCCGGCCCCTCGGCTTGGGGGACGTGGTGTCCTGAGATGAGGTGACTTTGACTCGCGGTCAAACGTCGACCAAGGTTGCGAGACAGTGTGGACAGCAGCTGCCTTGGCCGAGGCTATTCCCCCAGCTGGCATTCATGAAGACGTGCAGGGCCTCGTTGGTACCGCACAGCGGAGCGTCGCTCTCTAGATCGAACGCGTGCAGTAGCCCGTGAGGCCGGTGGACCGTCGGTCGTGATCGCCGAGGAGCAGGGCCGGACCGCCATCCCCTTGGAGAGACGTAACGCACTTCAGCCGATGCGAGGCAGTAGCGAATCCCCTGCGTCGGAGACTCAGTCACCGGATCGGGCCCATTGGTTCAGACCGACGAGGATGATGAGGATTCATCTGACCCTCCGAGGTTTCCGTATGAGACGGTGCCCGACGTGCCAACCCCCGCACCCCTTGCAGTGGTAGACGTTCATGCGAGCCATGTCCTTACGCTTCAGTTGTCGCGCGTGGACCTGCGCGCTCTGTTTCGTGGCATGCCGGTGCTTCCCGTCACACCTCCCGGATCTCATAGCCGGATTGTGCCGCAGCCCTGTGACAGAAATGCTCCGGGACGGGTGGATCGCTCCTCGCGGCTAGGACCGAGGGTCCGGGTGGAACAGCTTCCCCCTGACCACCCACTCGGCAGAGGAAGAGCCTGTCCGCCGCAGGATGCCCGCCACACAGCGCTCATCGGCCGGGTTCCACTGGACTCCGATTCCCCGTTTCCACAGGATTCGGTTCCCGCTGAGGACAGCGGTGCTCTCATCACAAAGCGCTTGAGCCACGGCGGCGGGGTTGACACCGAGGCTTCGGGCCACGCGCTCTGCCAACTCCGCCAAGTCTGGTCCTGGTGCGTGGCTTTGGAGTGCGGCGATCGCACCATCCGTCAACGGTTTGACGAAGTCTGCAAGGTTGCCCGCCGTTTCCGGAGCCTCGACCTCTAGTTGAAGCCCGAACCATCCTGCGTGAGGGCTATCGACGTGGGTTTTGATCTCGCCGTGTTTGGTTGCCCACCAGACCACGGCTGCCTTCGTATCGAACGACAGCGAGGCAAGACGGGAGCTCCAGTCGACAAGTGACGATCCGCGGCGCCACGCGCTCAGCGGCTCGGACAGAGGGACTATCTCGTAGCGGTAGTAGTGCTCAAGGTGAGCTCGGGGCGAAGCAGGCGCGTCGAAGCTTCGCTCGAACTTGAGCTGCGTATGCGCCGAGTTGCGAAAGGCAGAAGTACCAACGTTGTAGATGAGTGCGTTCTCGATATCGACGCGATCCGTCTGCGGATTCGTGTAGGTGGCATGAAGTCCCTCATGCGGGCCTGCC
Organism: Actinomycetota bacterium; assembly: GCA_013817045.1. Classification (GTDB taxonomy): domain Bacteria; phylum Actinomycetota; class CADDZG01; order CADDZG01; family WHSQ01; genus JACDDL01. The sequence goes on from JACDDL010000068.1 coordinate 10,721, forward strand.
ACGAGCCGTCTAATTGCGGCGCCCAGTTCGACCTTGAAATCCTTCTTCCACCCATCCTTCGGGTCGAAGGGAAGTCGTTGTTGCGCCCACCCTTCGACGAGCCGCTTGTCTTCAAGTCTCACCTCGTAGGGCAAATCGACGATCATTGATCACCTCACCCATCTCATTTGGAGCGTGACTTCCTAGGGTATCCAGGCACACTCACGGTCGGGCCGTACCGTTCTCGCAGGCTTCACGTCGCGGTCAGCCACCGCAGATGGGTTCCGTCTTCGGTCGATTCTCCGGGCGTGGAGCTCAAATGCCAAAGAACAGAAGATCTTGAATCTCTTGCTTCTGCCGAGCGGCGCCGCAGCCGATCGCAGGAAGGACTGACGTCTTCGGTTCCAAACAAGCGTCAGACCGTCGAGGTCCAGCTCACCCGCGTGGGCGCGGACCTTCAGTTCGCTACCGCAGAGGTAGCCAAGTCCACCGCAGAGGGTTTGAATTCGTCCTCGGACGCAAGGTCCTCGGCCGAGGGGAAGCAGAGCGCGTAAGCGGCTGTGATTGAGGAGCCTCGGTCATCAGGACCGAGGCTCCTCTCGCGGTGATCTACCGGGGAGCGGCTGGGGGGAGCGAACGACGATTAGTCCAGTCAGATGCCAGGACGGCGTAGACGTACTCGTCGGTCCATTCACCCTTGTACCAAGCACTACTAAGATGGTGCGCTTCGCGTCTGATTCCCAAACGCTCTAAGAGCGCAATGCTGGAGGCATTTCGCGTGTCGCACTCGGCAGTCACACGATGCTTCGAACGCTCGAAGAAGAGATAATCGAGCAAGCCTGCGAGCGCTTCTGCTGCGTAGCCCTGCCCTTGGGCGCTCTTCGCCAGGGTGACGCCGATCTTCGCCAGCCGTGGGTCGTCGGCGTCAATGCCCGCTGCCACATCTCCGATGTGGACGCCGGTAGCTGCTTCGACAACGGCGAACTGAAACCACTCCCCGGGCGTGTCTGGGTGCGCTGCGCCGAGACTGTCGATAAAGACACGCGCTTGCGCCTCGCTGAACGGCGTCCCCCAGCTCTGATGTTGCGCCACGTTCGGATCGGACCGGTACGCAGCAAGAGACGAGACGTCATCAGACTCGAATCGTCGAAGCACGAGACGGTCGGTTCGGCGATGGTCGAACTCCGTATCTGGCGTCAGCATCTGTTCCGCCTTCCTTGGCGCATCGTTGCGGATCATGTCTGTCGGGAGGGGGCCGAATAATCTCCCTTAGGCCACGTCCACGCGTAGTAGACGATGGCCCCTAGGAGCCCTACTTCCACGGCGCTACCGAGGATCCAGTAGCTCCACTCGCCGATCGTTGCGCCCACGATCGTCACGGCATAGATGACGCTCAGAGTCATGTTTGCGATCCGGTTGACTCGTGGAGACAGGAGGAGTGTGAGGGCGACCATCAGGCTGGCGAAGAGGATGTAGAGGGTGGTCCCGAAGAGGAACGCCTGATTGATGGTGAACCCGGCGCTCACGCGGCGAGCCTGAACGGCGGGTACTGGTCAGTGACCAAAAGCATCGAATAGGCCTGCACACGAAGCCCCCAGCGCATCACTCCCTCGACGAAGTCGAAGATGGCGCGCGGGTAGCGCCCTGTGAAAAGGATAGCGAACCAAGCGAACATCACCGCAAAGACCGCAGCGATACCGAGGAAAAGTAAGACGACGTAGTGAGGGATGGCTAGGAACCATTTGACCAGCGGCAACCAGCGATTGAGGTCCTCCTTCACATCCGGGTAGTCGAGCTCCAGGTGCACCCATTGTTCTTCGTCGGTGGATGGGTATCGGTCGGACATCAGGGCGAGATACGACGACACCCGGGCCGTAAAGCGGGTGAGCTGGAGGTTGAAATCGAACCACCAGCGCGGGTACTTCTGGCGGAAGAGGATCATCAGTAGAGGCCCGAAGAACAGAAGGCCCCCCGCGGCGGCGACAGCCTCCTTGCCGTTTTCGTAGCCCGCCTGCCATGTCCACCCGCTCACGCTAGCGAGCACCAAGATGATGGGGATCGCTGCGAACAGCCGAAAGAACGTAGTCCCTCGGTTCAGCTCCCGGTCCGGATAGTCGACCGACAAGCGCGCCGGTTGAACGGTGTTTGACTCCTGCATGCGTCACTCCTTCACTAGTTGTTAGCGGATGGTTTGATCAGTCCGCAGCGCGCAAGGCGATCGCGGGGCGGATGTTGGCGGCGCGAGACGCAGGCCACAGTGTTGCGGCCAGCGATGACACGAGAGGCAGGATCAAGATCAAGCCCAATCCGATCCAGGGCACGATGAAAGCCACAGGCTCGTCGCCGAAGGACTCGTTCGTTCCCATCAGTAGCTGCTTGGTCGTGACGAGACCCAGCACGGCACCGATCACCGTGCCTTGCACGGCGATGAAACCAGCCTCCGACAGCAT
>JACDDL010000249.1 GCA_013817045.1 Actinomycetota bacterium
GGTCCGGCGCATCTTCATCGCACAGGGAGTGATTCCATGACGAAAAGGGTGGACGGCATCCGGGCGGTCACATACGACTGCTGGGGCACACTTCTCAAAGACCGGGACTTCGATGCGGCAATGGCGGCGCGCGCAGGTGCCCTCCGGAACGTGCTGGACCTGACCGAAGGGGAGGCTCACGACCTGGTTCACGAGGCGTGGCTCAAGCATGACGACGCCTGGAAGCAGGTCGAGACCTTCGGGCCCGGACGGATGGCCGCCTACTGCCTCGAAGCCAGGGGAGTGTCCGACGACGATTCCATAGCCTCATTGACCAAAGAGTTCGAGGAAGCCAGCCTGGCGACCGGCGTCGATCCCGTGCAGGGGGCGCTCGAAACTCTCCGGGCGCTGGACAAGGCGGGTATCCGGCGCGGCCTCATCTGCGACACGGGATTCACGCCCGGACGGGTGGTGCGGGATCTGCTGGGTGACGCCGGCTTGCTCGACCTCCTCGAGGTCCTCTGCTTCTCCGACGAGGTCGGGGTGCCCAAGCCCGGCAACGACATCTTCGCCAAGGCTCTCGCCGGATTGGGAGTGCGGCCCCCGGAGGCGGTGCATGTCGGCGATCTCAGGCGCACCGATGTCGCCGGCGCCCGGGACATGGGGATGCATGCGGCCCGCTTCAAGGGCGTCCACGACGACCTCTCCGACGCCTCCGAGGCGGCCATAGTGATCGACCGCCACGAGCAGATCCTCGAGGTCCTCGCCCTCGCCTGACCCGTCTCGGTTGGTTCAGTAGGCCCGGGCCCAGGTCGCCAGCTCGGTTCCGGCGCCACCGCAGACGAGACACGGCGCGCCGGGGCCCTCGGGCACCAGGGGCAGCACCCGGATCGTCGCCTTGGTGTCGGCGGTGACCCGCTCTTCGCAACCCGGGTCGCCGCACCACGGTCCGACCCACAGGCCGGCCTGGTCGGTGATGCCGTCCCGCAGATCGGCATAGCTCGAGGCCGTATGGGTATTGGCCTCCCGGAAAGCGAGCGCGCTCCGGTGGAGCCCCGCCTGAACCTCGTCGAGCGCCGCAGGCATCGAGGTGGCGGCTTGCGCGGTCGACCTCTGCCGCTTTTCCCCCGTCAACCGGTCTACGGTCACGACCTGGTCCGCGGCCACGTCCTTGGGGCCGACCTCGATGCGAATGGGAACACCCTTCAGCTCCCACTCGCTGAACTTGTAACCGGGCCGGTATTGATCGCGATCGTCAACCCTCACGCGTATCCCGTCATCGACAAGAGCGTCCCGGAGCTTGCCGGCGACGGCCAGCACCTCGATTCTCTGGTCCTCGGTACGGTAGATCGGCACGATCACCACCTGGACGGGGGCGACCCTGGGCGGCAGACGCAGCCCGCGTTCATCGCCATGGGTCATGACTATCCCGCCCACCAATCGCCACGACGCCCCCCAGGAGGTTCCCCAGACAAGCTCGAGCTCGCCCGACTGGTTCAGGAAGGTGACGTCGTAGGCCCGGGCGAAGTTCTGGCCGAGGAAATGTGAGGTACCGCACTGGAGCGCCTTGCCGTCCCGCATGAGTCCTTCGATCGTGAAGGTCGTGACCGCGCCGGCGAACTTCTCGGCGTCCGATTTGCGGCCCGGGAGCACGGGAATGGCGAGGACGTCCTCGGCAACTTCTCTGTACACCTCGAGCATGCGCAGTGCTTCTTCGTGTGCCTCGTCCGCGCTTGCGTGTGCGGTGTGCCCCTCCTGCCAGAGAAACTCGCTCGTGCGAAGAAAAAGGCGCGTGCGCAGCTCCCAGCGGACCACGTTGCCCCACTGGTTGTAGAGAAGCGGAAGATCGCGGTAGCTCTGGATCCAGTTGGCATAGGTGGACCAGATGATTGCCTCGGAGGTCGGACGCACGACGAGAGGCTCTTCGAGCTTCGCCCCGCCACCATGGGTGATGACCGCCAGCTCGGGCGCGAAGCCCTCGACATGCTCGGCTTCCTTGGCGAGCAGCTTCTCCGGGAAGTACAGCGGGAAGTAGACGTTCTCGTGCCCAGTCAGCTTGAAGCGGTCGTCCAGCGCGCGCTGGACGAACTCCCAGATCCCGTAGCCGTGTGGCTTGGCCACCATCGTGCCGCGCGCCAGGGAATGCTCGGCCATGCCCGCCTGCTTGACGACTTCTCCGTACCACGCGGGAAAGTCGGTTGTCGGGTTCGGAAGCCTGCCTATGTCCATAGGCACTGAGGGTAATTCGTTTACAAGCTGTGCATGACATGGGGACGAATGAGAATCTTTCGCGTCCTCCTCCATGACCATTGACACCACTTGCACGACTCTTCTATCTTCGCTGAGTCCCAAGCAGGTGCGACCGGCTAATCAGCGCCGCCGGGGACGAGGTGGCCAGGACGGGGCGGAACGCTCAGCGTTGACGACCCGCCGGCACCGGGGGAGCTCCGGGTTCTCCGGGCCCACGGGCCTCGTCGCCGAAGGTGGCGCCGTACCCGGCCGCTTGCTTGGGACATAGAAAAAGGAAGACCCGAGAGGCTCAAGGACAACGCTCCTATAACCGGCCCGCCCCGGCTAACGAGCGGCCCCAGCCGGTCACTCGGGTCTTCCTGCTTTCCCCCCGGTTGATGGAGTGATCTCTTCCCTTACGACCGCCCGCGCCGTAGGCTCGTGCCCACCGACCCAAGACCAGGGAGCCAGCGAAGTGTACGCCGACGATGGCATGCGAGAGCAGTTGGACGAAGAGAACGCAGAGCCGGGCGACGGTCCGGCGGATGACCACTACGATGCATTGGCGGAGGTGCATCCCATCCCCCCTGAGGACGACGACGAGGAGGAGGAAACGAGCCTGGAGGCCCTGGTAGCAGGGCGCGCGGCGGCGTTGGACGGAGGGGGCGAAGAGATCGAGGACGATCCCGACGAGCTCATTGCACTGGCGCCCCAACGCCCGGATCCCGCCTCCGATCCACTCCCGACGAAGGTGGTGCCGATCAGGGCTCGCAGCGAGTTCGTCTGCAACCGATGCCACCTGGTGAAGGCAAGAAGCCAGCTCGCCGATCACGAACGAGGGTTGTGCAGGGACTGCGTCTGAGATGAGTGCCGTCCCAGACCATGTGTCTGGGGAGGGGCGGGTGCTCGTGATAGTGCCGACTTTCAACGAGCGGGCCAGCATCGAGGAGGTGGCCCGGCTCGTGCTCGCCGCCGACCCCGCCATAGACCTGCTGGTGGTGGACGACTCCTCTCCGGACGGGACCGCCGAAATCGTCAGGGAGCTTGCGTCGTCGTACGGCCGCCGGGTCCATCTCATCGAGCGCCCCTCCAAGCAGGGCCTCGGGACCGCCTACGTGGACGGGTTCCGCTGGGCGCTGCGGCGGGGGTTCGGGGCGATCGTGGCCATGGACGGCGACCTCTCCCACGACCCCCGGGTCGTCCCGCTGCTGGTCGAGTCCCTGCGATATGCCGACCTCGTGATCGGCTCCCGCTACGTGCCCGGGGGGGAGGTGCGCAACTGGGGCTTGCTCAGGCGCACCCTGTCCCTTGCGGGAAACCTCTACGCAAGGACCGCGCTCGGCTTCGGGGTCAAAGACTCGACGAGCGGCTTTCGCGCCTATCGATCCGCATGGCTCGAGGCCGAGTTCCCGGAGTCGACGTCTCAGGGGTACGCATTCCAGATCGAGATGACGCGCCGAATCCATCGCGCCGGCGGCCGCATCTTGGAAATTCCCATCGCCTTCACCGAACGGCGCACCGGAGGCTCCAAGCTGTCGCGCGGGATAGTGGTCGAGGCGATCTGGTGGGTGAGCTGGTGGGCGCTCCGGGACCGGCTTGGCCGGCGCAGCTCCGCCGGGCCGGCTCCTCCCCCGAGCCTCCCATAATGTTGATTATGTAAACCTGCGCCCATTTACAGCGTCCGTCCCTGTGAAAGGGCCTCTCCCCCCGTTTCAAGGACGGGTAGGTAACCTTGCCTCCATGCCCAACCCCCCACA
>JACDDL010000250.1 GCA_013817045.1 Actinomycetota bacterium
CAAGTTGGTCGGACGGCTGCGCGACGATATCGGGCTGACCATCATAGTCATCGAGCACGACATGCGGCTGGTCAAAGGGGTCTCCGACCGCGTCGTTGCACTCGACTATGGGAAAAAGATCGCGGAGGGAACTTACAGCGAGGTGGCGAGCGACCAGCACGTCATAGAGGCTTACCTTGGCACCAGGCAGGAGAACGCGTCGTGAGCAAGGCCCAGTCGAGGGCAGGGCAGGATCCCGACCGCACGGAGCGCGGCGCGCCGCTGCTCCAGCTCGAGGACGTCGACACGAGCTACGGACCAGTCGAGGTCCTGCGCAACGTAACGCTCGAGATCAACGAAGGTGAGATCGTGTGTTTGCTCGGACCCAACGCTGCGGGCAAGAGCACCACGCTCAAGACGATCCTCGGCATGGTCAGGGCTAACAAGGGAACCATCACCCTGGAGGGCGAACGCATCGACGGCCTTGTCACAACCGAGGTGGTTTCGCGCGGGGTGACCATGGTTCCCGAAGGACGCCGGTTGTTCGGCAAGATGTCCGTGCGGGAGAACCTCGCCATCGGTGCGAACCTGCGCAGGGACAAAGAGGGAATCCAAAACGACACCGAGCGCGTCCTGTCGTTGTTCCCGCGCCTCAAGGAGCGCCTTGCTCAGAAGGCCGGCACTCTTTCCGGCGGCGAGCAGCAGATGCTGGCAATGGGGCGCGCTCTCATGGCCAGCCCCAAGGTGCTGCTCATGGACGAGCCTTCGATGGGTCTTGCTCCGATCCTTGTCGATCAGGTATTCGACATCATCAAAGAGATCAGCGAAGGCGGCACGACGATCTTCCTGGTCGAGCAGAACGCCGGGATGGCGCTCGAGATCGCGGACCGCGGTTACGTGCTGCAGACCGGGGAGATCGTGCTCGCCGATACCGCCAAGGCGTTGCTCGAGAACCCGCAGATGCAGGAGGCTTATCTCGGCGCGGTGGGGTGAGCCGAGCGCCGAGTAGGTGGTGAGGGTGAACTATGCACATCCCTCACCCATTCGGCCCTGAGATGGGGGATGCCATGCGCCTGATCGACTCCGCGGAATTGCAGTCCTTGTTGCCGATGCAGGTGGCAATCGATGCACTCGAGGCCGCTTTCGGTGCGCCGGAGCTCCCCGAGACGCCCTCGCGCTCCCACCTGTCCGTCGGCGGCGGTGATTTGCTCATGATGCCCGCGGCCGGCGACTACGGGGCCGGGGTGAAGCTCGTCACCGTCAACTCGTCCAACCCCGGGCGGGGATTGCCGCTGATCCATGGGGCCTATGCATTGTTCGCGCCGGAGACGCTCGAGCTAGTGGGAGTCATAGAGGGCTCCGGGCTGACCGGGCTTCGCACTGCGGCGGTCTCCGGCCTCGCAACCCGATACATGGCGCGCGAAGACGCCTCTCGACTGGTCCTGTTCGGCGCGGGGGTTCAAGCCCACACTCATTTGGATGCGATGTGCGCGGTGCGCGCTGTCGAGGAGGTCTGGGTGGTCTCTCGTACACGCGGGCGGGCGGAGGCTTTGGCCGAACGTGCACGCTCGGCGGGTCTTCGCTCCCATGTCGGCGAACCGGACGATGTCTCCGCCGCAGACGTCGTGTGCACCTGCACCTCGAGCCCTGTCGCTGTGTTCGACGGCTCGCAGCTTCCCGACGGCGCCCACATCAATGCGGTCGGCGCTTTCACCCCGCAGACGCGTGAGCTCGACGACGATGTCGCCCGGCGCGCCCGCTTCGCGGTCGAGCTTCGGGCCGCCGCAATGGCCGAAGCCGGCGACATCCTCATTCCGTTGCAGTCCGGGGTTATCGACAGTTCGTCGGTCGTGGCAGAGCTCCCCGAGATCGTGGGCGGCATGCCGGTGCGGCGCACCGCCGGGGATGTGACCGTGTTCAAGTCGGTAGGGGTTGCCTTCGAAGATCTGGTGCTGGCGCGCGCCGCATTCGATGCCGCCATCGCCTAATCGCCGGCGGCTGATGGCCGGTGCTCTGACGCTGCTTGCATTTGCGGCATGCACCTCGGCCACCGAGCCATCCCGGGCACCGCCCGCCGAGGCCCGGCAGAACGCCGAGGCCCGGCAGAACAAGGGGGCGGATGCCGGCATGCAGCCGTTCGCCTACTCGGCTCCCGCTCCCGAGGCGACTCCAACCGCCGCCGACGGCGTCTACACGCGCCGGGTGACGCTCACACAGGCGGGCGGCGCGCCGGTGCCGTGCAGACGGTGCGCGCCCTACCGCTTCGATGCGGGGCGCTCGACGCTGACGCTTGACTCGGGCAGGTACTACGTCGCCCACAAGCCGGCATCACCCAAGGTCATGGGGTTTGCGAGCACGGGTCATTTCATCGTCGAGGGGGATCGCATCGTCTTCTTCAACGACCCCAACTGCACGACCACCAAGGGGATCTATAGCTGGGAGGCGTCGTCGGCGGAGCTGACCTTCGGACGGCGCCGGGACCGCTGCGGAATCGGGCTCCGAGCCGAGTTCCTGACTGCGCTTCCGTGGACCGAGAGCGGGGGGGCTTGATCACCTACCTCGACGAGCCTCCCGGCTCGGCCGGCCTGGTCATCGTCGGTGGCGGGGTGGTGGGGGCGGCAACCGCCTTCTATGCGGCGCAGATGGGGCTCCACCCCCTGGTGCTCGAGCGCAGGGCGGCCCTGTGCACGCTGACGACGCCCGCCTCGACCGGCGCCTTCAGGTTGCAGTTCGACAATCGCGAGGAGCTAGAGCTGGTGCGGGAATCCGTGGCGCTGTTCTTGAGCTTCAACGACGTTACCGGCCAGGGGGACTACGACCTCGCCGTCCGTCAACAGGGCTACCTCTGGCTGACGACGGATGAGCTGCGCGCCGGACGCCAACGGACGCTTGTCGCTCAACAACATGGTTGGGGGCAGGATGACGTCGAGCTGCTAGACGGAGACGAGGTTAGGTCCCGGTGGCCCTACGTCAGAGACGAGGTCTTGCAGGCGCGCTGGCGCGCCGGAGACGGCTTTCTCGACCCCAAGGCGCTGACCCTCGGACTCGTGGCCGGCTCCCGGGCCCCCGTATGCACCGGGTGTGAGGTGACCGGCTTCCGCACCGCGAATGGGCGTCTCACCGGAGTCGAGACGAACCGCGGGGTCGTCGCGTGCGAGTCGGCGGTGATAGCCGCCGGTCCCTTCTCGGGAGTTGTCGGGGCCCTGGCGGGGCTGAGATTTCCGCTGACCACCGTGGCGCGCCACAAAGTCGTGATGCCGGACGTGCCCGAAGTGCCCCCGTGCGCGCCGATGACCATCGACGACGACACCGGCGCGCACTGGCGGCCGGCGTTGCGGGGCGCCTATCTGCTCCACACCGACCCCACGACACCCCCGAGCCCGCCCGCCGACGACGTGACGCCCGACCATCGCTTCGCCCAGGGGCTGCTGGATCCGGCCAGTCCCGTGTCGGTGGCGAGGGTGTCGGATTTCTGGGAGCGTGTTTGGGCCCACGGCGCGGCGCACTGGTTCATGCAGTCCGGTCATTACACGATGACGCCCGATCACCGGCCACTTCTGGGGCCCAGCGACCTCCCCGGCCTCTATCTCAACACGGGTTACAGCGGGCACGGCATCATGGGAAGCCCTGCGGGAAGCCGCCGCTTCATCGACGTGCTCACCGGACGGACGCGTCCCGAGGACAACGCCTTCCGCCCCAACCGGGCCTTCTCGCCCCGTGACCTGGACGTCCTCTGACCTACCCATCCGCTCGTCGGCCTACACCCGTCATGCGGACGCGACGCGCCTTACGCCTCGACCCCCACCGAGATCTGTTGTTTCGACAGGGACGGCAATGCCGATCCTGCGATCCTGTGGGAGGGCAAAGGTGGTCGGGGGCTGGGCGCAGACCCTCAGGCGCCGGGCGTTCTCTGTTCTGA
>JACDDL010000251.1 GCA_013817045.1 Actinomycetota bacterium
AGAGGAAAGCCATTCCGAAGGAGTTCCAGGTGTGAATCGAGGCGCGCAGACGCTACCGGCTCTCGCACGCGACATACAGATGGCACGCGAGCTCGGATTTAACCCGAGGAAACTCGGCAAGATCGCCAATCATGACCAGGAGTCCTGGAAGGTGCCACCGCCCGACTTCATCGAGGATTTGTATTTCAAGAGGTTCGGCCGGGAGCGACCCGATGTTGTCGTGTCGATCGAGGATCGAGCGCGGCGAGCGGAGAAGAAGAAGGCTGGGGGGAAAGCCGCTTGGAGGACGCGGTGTGAGCAGCCCACCATGGAGCCTTCCAATGAGTGAGTATCAGTACTACGAGTTCCTGGCGGTGGACCGCCCTCTGGAGGATCGTCAGATCGACGACCTCCGTCGGCTATCGACGCGAGCGCACATCACTCCGACGAGCTTCGTCAACACCTACGAGTGGGTGGACTTCCGCGGGAACCCGTGTGCGTTGATGGAGAACTACTTCGATGCTTTCCTGTACCTCGCGAATTGGGGGACGCACCGGCTGATGCTCCGGCTGCCACCACGGTTGCTCGACCTCAAGACGGCCCAGCAGTATTGCGTCGGCGAGGCGGCCAGCGTGTGGGCAGAGGGCGACCAAGTGATCCTCGACCTTGTCTCCGAGGACGAACAAGGAGACTGGGAGGATTCCGGCGAGGGATGGCTGGCGTCGATCATCCCCCTTCGTGCGGAGCTTGGCTCGGGCGACCTGCGTGCGCTCTATTTCTCGTGGCTGCTGTCCGCTCAGGCCGGGGAGCTTGAGGATGAGGCGGTGGAGCCGCGCGTCCCGCTGGGCCTAGCGACGTTGACGGCGCCGCTGCAAAGCCTCGCCGATTTCTGCGTATCGATGAAGACCTGCTCGCGATTGCGGCTGTGGCCGGCGAGCAGTCAGGAGTCGAACGCAACTCGGAGGCGGATCTGGCGCAGTGGATCGAGAGCCTTCCGGTGGTAGACAAGGACGAGCTGATCCTCCGGATTGCCCTCGGCGATGACGTGCACCTGCAAGTTGAGCTGTTGCGACGGTTCCGCGGACAGCACCCGGAAACCAGCGAGGCCGACACGCCAAACCGCACGGTGGGCGAGATGCTTGACGCCGCGCAGGCTCGTCGCCAGGAGCGGCGCGAACAGGAGCGAGCCCGTCGTGAACGTAAGAGAGTGGTTGCGCGCGAGAAACACCTCGAGTCGCTGGCACTGCGGGAGGAACAGGCTTGGCAGCGTGTGAGCATGCTGATCGACGCGAAGAAACCGGGCGAGTACGACGCCGCCGTCGAGCTCCTCAAGGACCTGCAGTCCGTTGCTGAGGGACAGAGTCGTCTTGAAGCGTTCGAACAGCGCTTCCAGCGACTACGCCAGCAGCACTTGAGAAAGTCCAGTCTTCTCGAGCGGCTCGACCGAGCCGGACTTGGAGCGGCGCCCGGCCGACACCCGCATGCATCGACGTAGCGATGTCATCGTTTCCAAAAAGCCTGCTCGACCGCCGCGTCGATACCTCCGAACCTCCGCCACAAGGTCGCGTAACCGGGAGACCATTGTCGGATCGGAAGTCCTTCTGGGGGGCCCCACCGCCCATGTCGTTGTTGTTCAAGCGGGCGATGGCGACGAGTATCTCTTGGGTGCTCGAGACTGCCTCGCGGCCACGATCGAGGCCGGCCTAAGCTGACTCGGGATAGCCGGCCGCCGATATGGAGATGCTGTCGCTCAGAGCATCCGATTTTTCCCGGGGGCGAGGCGGGCGCGTCGGGCCGAGTCGTTTCGCGCCGCGTCGCACCGAGCCCAAACCGGCTGTACGACACAATGTGATACTGTGCCTTGAACATGGCAGAGGCAATATCTGTTCGACTTGACGACGAAGCTCGGCGTGCCCTTGTGCGACTCGAGTCGACGGGGTTGAGTCGCTCGGAGGCCATCCGGCGTGCCCTAATCGAATCCGCGGGGCGACTTGAGCGCAAGAGGCAGCTAGCTGGTGAGGTCGCCGCGCTTGAGGCCGATGAAGTCGATCGACGCGAAATGCTTGAGGTCGCTGCACTCATGGAGAGTCTTCGTGCTGCGAGGTGACATCTATGAGTTGCGACTTCCGAAAGGTAGGGGGCACGAGCAACGAGGTCGCCGGTTCGGCGTTGTCGTGCAGGCCGAGGAGTTTCTGCCTCGCTCCGTCGTAATCATTGCGCCAACTTCCCGAAGCGCAAGGCCGGCGTCATTTCGTCCCGAGATCGAGGTCAATGCCGAGGAAACCCGCGTGCTTGCCGAGCAGCTTGGAGCTGTAGATGCGGGCAGGTTGGGGAAGCTCGTTGGTCGCATCACCCCGGAAGAGCAGTGGGGGATCGATGATGCCTTGCATACGGTGCTTGGTCTTCGTTGACTCGAGAGTCTGGTCACCATGCGACGCGCGAATCGGCGCCATTCCTTCCTTGACGCTCGATGACAGTCGACAATCGCGTCTGAGCGGGAGAAAGGCACCAAAGCCCAGGTTGAGTGACTAAAAGGTAGCGATCTCATCGTCCGTTGGTCGCTGGTTTGACAGCACGTCGGTTGCGAGTGGAACCACGCCCGGTAAAGGAAATCGATGAGGTTCAGGGCTGCCGAGATGTTTCCTTTCTTGCTGCACGCCTATGGTTGTCTTCCGCTGACGCGCCTCTTGCATCGATGCTTCTCTTGGGAAAGTATTGACGCAGGAGCCCGACGGTGTTGAACCGCGCCGGCACCGCCCTGCGTTTCTCTTGGCCTAGGCGAAGAACTCCTCCAGCCGATCGAGGCCGTCTCTCCAACCTTGCTCGTGAAGCGCACGCCGTTCTTCCGTGGCAAAGGTGCCTTGAGCAAAGACCAACTCTGTAGCCTCGCCCAGATCCTTGAGTGCCAGCGTGACCACCGTCTCTCGGTCGTCCGGATCCGGAGGGTCCCATCGAAACGTGTATGCCAGACGGGCGGGAGAGTTAACCTCCCTGAATTCTCCCGACAAGTAGAAGAGATCGCCATCCGGGGGCTGCATCGCGATCCGATAGCTGCCGCCGACGAGGGGATCGAACTCAACGCTCGGAGTGGTGAATCCTCGGGGACCCACCATTTCGAGAGGTCCCCCGGCTCGGTCAAGGCCCTGAACACACGTGTACGGGGAGCGCGTAGGACCCGCTTCATGTGTAGCGCCAGCTCATTGGCCTGCTCGGCTGCCGACCCGGTCTTGTCTCTCAGCAGGTCTGCTTCCGTCGTCACCTCAAAACCTCCGTCACCTCAAACCTCCATTGTGATTCTTGGCCTTCGGGCGGGCTCCCGTCAACGCCGGTGAAAATTCTCCCTCGACACCAATGTTCTAGTCTCCGCCTTCCTCTACGGGGAAGTGCCCCGAGAGATCCTGCTGCATGGGGCCGTGGGTGGTTATTATTTCATCGCCGGTGTCGCCCTTGTGGCGGAGCTTCAAGACGTTCTCCTGCAGAAGTTCGGCGTCCCACCGACCGTCGTCGCAGCCTTTCGGAGCGAACTCGAGTCTTCGGCCACGATCGTGCAGCCTGCACAGAGACCAGGGGTGCTGGAAGACCCTCTGGACGATGAAGTCCTTGCTGTGGCCGCGGCGGCGAATGCCGCAGTTCATCGTCAGCGGTGACCGCCACCTTCTCGCTGTCGGTAGCCATGAAGGCGCGAGCATTTTCACCCCCCGACAGCTCTTCGACTGGCTTGGGGAGCAGAGTTGATACGAGGTATGCGGACCGTGTCGCGGCGTAGCGGAGGAGCTGCGACGGCTGCCTCGGATTGCCTCGGCCGGGCCCGCGCGCCCATCTTTACTGCACTCTGGAGCCCGGTTACCGGGTTGGTCGGTGCAATGGAGTGTCGGGTCGGGCCCCCGCGTTGGTAGTCCCCGGT
>JACDDL010000252.1 GCA_013817045.1 Actinomycetota bacterium
CTACATCGGACTGCTGACGCCCGACGCAGGCGCGGTGGCGGACGAAGGTCGAACAGCGACGTAGCTGTGATGCCCATGAGGCCGTCTCCAGGACACAGCCCCCGACAGGACGATGAGGCCCGTCTGCCGTGCGATACCGATGAAGTCGCTTGATGAGCCGCTTCGCGGTCAGAGGCTAAGTAGCGGCGCCACTGACCCCGGCCGGAGCGCTTGGCCGATCAGGCCCTCAGTCGAACCAGACGTATCGAGGGCCACCGCCGAGTGGCAGCAGCTCCGCGAAGCCGCCGCCAAAGATCGGATCCGGGAGCGCCCCAGCAAGCGCTCTAAGGCCGAGTTGCACGAGTCGACCCGCTCTCCGTACCGGTCCATACGATCCCTTCGAGGACCTCGCCGAACCCCTAGACGACCCGCCGGACCGTCGGAATGGAGCAGACCCCGTCAAAGCGGCAGGTGCAGCTCGGGCTCCCGGCTCCAGAGCCGGTGCTGCGCCATCACGTCGGTAAAGCGCTGCGTGACCCGTCGAGTGACCTTCGTTGCTACGATCGTCGCGTCATCGGCCGGATCCGGATCGTCGGGTCCACCGACGGGGATCCGTGCTGCTTCGAGCAGCTGGACGCCTTCACCCGTGGCGGCCACTGGCTTGCAGTGCTTGTAGGCGTCCCGCACGAACTCGATGGCGTCGGCCTCAGCCAACCATTCCGGTGCAGCCTCGCCTCCCGCGACGTAGACGGCATCGAACAGGACCGATGCTGCGGTCAGGATGCTGAGCCCCGCCAGGTACACCTCGCCATCATCAGCCGTGATCTCGCCAAGCTCGGCCGCAACGAGGAGGCCCTTCGCGCCCCGACCTGCGAGTGCCTTGACCATCGATGCCACTCCAGCGCCATCGAATCGCGCTGCGACGAGGATCCCCACCTTGCGGGTCGCGATCGGTCCCGGCACGTGGCTCGTCATGCTCAAGGCGGCCGAGACCACGTCCCGGTCTACCACTTGGCGATGTTGGTGCGCTTTGAGATTCCCGTCGGCCGGAACGCTCAGATTGGGCGGGGCGGGCATCTTCTTGGGAAGCGCGATACCCAGGCCTCTGGCCACGCCGGTCGCCAGCATCGCGTCCACTTGGGCGAGGTGGTGGATCATGCGTTCACGGACCGCTGCCGCATCCACCTTGCCCAGTTCGAACCGAAGCGCCTTGATAAGATGCTGCTTCTCAGGCGTCGATTGACTCTGGAAGAACATCCGAGCCTGACTGTAGTGGTCGAAGAAACCGGCACCGCGCGCCCGCACCTTGCTGCCCTCGATGGGCTGCGGGTACGTCACGTACCCGCCGGCCGCCTCCGGCACCTGCTTCGGGTCGTTACCCGCGAGCGAGTTCGGCTGGTAGCTCACGCGACCCCGGTCGATCTCCTGGCGCATGTAGCCGTCTCGCTGATTGTTGTGCGTCGCTGCCGTCGGGCGATTGATCGGGATCTCATGGAAGTTCGGCCCACCGAGCCGGATGAGCTGCGTGTCGGTGTAAGAGAACAGACGTCCCTGGAGGAGTGGGTCGTTCGAGAAGTCGATTCCGGGCACGACATTGCCGAGGTGAAAGGCGACCTGCTCCGTTTCCGCGAAGAAGTTGTCGGGATTGCGGTTCAAGGTGAGCCTTCCGACCCGCTGCACGGGCACCAGCTCTTCGGGGATGAGCTTCGTCGGATCGAGCAAGTCGAAGCCGAAGGCGAACTCGTCCGACTCCTCGACGATCTGCAGCCCAAGCTCGTACTCCGGAAAGTCACCGCCCTCGATCGCTTCCCAGAGGTCACGCCGGTGGAAGTCCGGATCCTTGCCCGAGATCTTCTGCGCCTCGTCCCAGGCCACCGCGTGGACACCCAACAGCGGCTTCCAGTGGAACTTCACGAAGCGAGACGTTCCCGTGGCGTCGACGAGCCGGAACGTGTGCACCCCGAAGCCTTCCATCATGCGAAAGCTGCGCGGGATCGCTCGGTCGGACATCAGCCACATGATCATGTGCATCGATTCGGGCATCAGCGAGATGAAGTCCCAGAAGGTGTCGTGCGCCGAGGCCGCCTGGGGGATCTCGTGATGCGGCTCGGGCTTGACGGCGTGGATAAGGTCGGGGAACTTCAGCGCGTCCTGGATGAAGAAGACGGGCATATTGTTGCCAACGAGGTCGAAGTTGCCTTCGTCCGTGTAGAACTTCACCGCGAAGCCACGCACATCGCGGGCCAGGTCGGTGGAGCCGCGCGAACCCGCCACCGTCGAGAACCGCACGAAGACCGGTGTCTGCCTTGCGGGATCGGTCAGGAATCCGGCCTTGGTGTAGCGGGCCAAGGACTCGTAGACCTGGAAGACACCGTGCGCTGCCGAACCGCGGGCGTGCACGACGCGCTCAGGGATCCGCTCATGATCGAAGTGGGTGATCTTCTCACGGAAGTGGAAGTCCTCGAGCAGCGACGGCCCGCGGTCGCCCACTTTCAACGTGTTCTGATCGTCGTTGATGCGAACGCCGTGGTTCGTCGTGAGCATCGACTCGCGCGGGTCCTTCGTATGCGCCTCGAGTTGCGCGCGCTTCTCGAGTTGCGCGCGCTTCTTCCCGTTCACGGCGCGAGATCCGCCTTGTGATCGGTCCGCCGGTGCAGACTTCCGTCGCTTTGGCACGCCAGCCTCCGTAGGGGCATGGGCACGACCCCCGCCGCTCGTCGATAGGGCGTGGGCGCTGGGGATGGAGAGACTACAGCATCTCCTCTCGCGACTGGCTGGCTCGGGCGGCACCGATCGCGCTCTTCACGTTCTTCTCTTCCTCGGGTGGCGGGAGCACGGCCGGCATGCCCAGTGACTCGATCCACAGCTCCCGCGCCCAGCCCATCGTGTGGTAGAGGTGCTCATCCTCTTCATCTTCGACCTTGGCGTGAGCTTCGGCCAGAGCAGTCGCCGTGTCTCCATCGAGGTGCTCGGCGACGCTTCCGATGAGCTCCCAGTTCTGGTGATCCTTCGTCTCCGCTTCCACGACGCATTCTGCCGCCACGAGCTGTGCGGCAGCAGGACCACCGTCCTTGAGCGCCATCGCCATCGCCTGCACGAGGCCTTGGGCCTTGTGCCGAAGGACCGAGCGACCGGGAGTCTCCTTCTCGGCATCGAGCCCGATCCGCTCGAAGGTCTGGCGCAGTATCTCCTCATGCGTGCGGGTCTCTGCGAGGTACTTGACCCACTCCTCCTTGAGGTCGGCATTCTGCGCGCAGCGGATCGCGGATTCGTAGACCTGCTGTCCTCCGATCTCCGTCTCAAGCGCCTGGTAGAGCAGTTCCTGGAGCTGTTGATCGTTCATGGTCTCATCATACGACTCAGGCGCCGAGACGCTTGCACGAGTGGTGCTCTTGCGCCAGCCGGCGCAGCGCGACCAATGGCTCGCCCGAGGTGGTCATGCCACCGGCACAGGGCGCAGCAGGTCGATCGAGGCTCGCTCCCCAGCCGGGATGACCGTCTCCTCGCGACCGCGCAGGACGGTCATCGTTCCCTGGCCCCGGACGTCGACGGTGCCCGCGCCGGCGTCAACGATGCAGCTCGTGTGCTCGTCCAGACCAACCACGACAGCACTCGTTGGCAGCAGCTCGCGCAGCCGCTCGAAGCGTTCCCGACCGACGTAGCTACGGCTCGTGTCGAGTCCCGCGCCACCCTCGGTGTTGTTCCAGTGCGGCACGATCACGAGCTCAAGGCCGATGTCAGCGCACAGGTCGAGGCCCGGTCGCCAGCCCAGGTCCTCGCCCACCTTGTAGATCTCGTAGACCGGCAGGACGTGCGCCCCGATGGCCACGGCAGCGGCGCTCGCCAGGGCCAGGCCGGCGCCCTCCTGCCATGCTCGCCCCACGGCCGCCCAGGT
>JACDDL010000253.1 GCA_013817045.1 Actinomycetota bacterium
AGTCTAAATCATCATCGATACTACGGTCAACCCTCGTCGGGATTCGGCACCCCGCCCGGGCTCAGGCAGCGGTGCCCATTCGGATCGCTTGCCAGGTGGTAAAGAGAGTGGACCGCGGAAACCGTTGGCCCCAAGAGGGTGGGCTGGTGGTTCGCGCACCGATCAGTCAGCTCCACACTCTTAGTGTCGTTTTTCGGGTAATGCTGGATGCTACGGGCGTCACCTAATGCTTACGCCCACGGGCCCTGCGCCAAGTAGGCGAGAAGCCCTGAGATGCGCAACCGCTCAACCCTGATACGGGGGTTGCAGTCTCTTGAACATTGGGAAGTGCCTGATGTTCCCCGTTGCGAGATGGGCCTTGAGCGTTTCGGCAGTTGCCGCTACCACAAGGTCGGGGCTGCTGATCCCCGGATGGCTCTTCCTCCATTTGCGCCCGAGTTCCCCGGCCCTCCGCGCAATTGGCTCGTCAAGTGGAACCCAGTGAAGCTGCTGGAAAAGACGCTCCGCCGGCACTCGCTCAGGGCTTCGCAGGCCCCGCATCACCTCGATCCGGGTGATTTCGCTGCAGGCAGGCACGTCTTCGAGCCCTTCAGCATAGCCGACGGCGGCAGGCAGCCCGCGAAGGATATCGATGATGACAGAGGTATCAATTACCGTGCTCATGCTCGTCGGCGACGCTCGATGTCTTCCTGACGGCGAGTGTCCAGGGCACGCAGCGCCTCGACGTAGCTCTTCCCATCCGGCAGGTAACCGGCACTCCCGGCCGAGCCGCGCACTGCGGCTCTAAATCGGCCGAGACGTAGCCTCTCGTCCGGGGAGCCCTTGAGGAAGATATCAATGGCCTCCCTTATCAGAGCTGACTTTGTTACCCCAGCGGCATTGGCGCGCCTTTCCAGTGCTTCATCCTGCTCGATGTCGACGTAGATCTGCGTCCGTTTCATGATGTATAAGTATACATCATGAAGGGCTGCCGGAAGGGGGGGATCGTCTCCTTTCTCAAGCTTGAGGAGGAAGGCGGACTCGGCGGCTTCCTCACTTGCGGCCGCTCTCGGCACCGGGGCTGATGAGAGGGGGGCAATTGGGAAAAGCGCGCTGAATAGGTCACGAGTGCTCTCAAGTAAACTATGCCGTCGACACCATTGAGAGACAGGAAATCCGCGGGCCATGCGTGTGAGCGTTGGGCTTTCCCGGTCCTCGTCCTGTTCATCCTTCTTGGAGACGGCATCCCGTTGACGGCCCTTGCCTTGCCGGTGATACTTCTATTCCAAGTCTTGTTGACGCTCGGACTTGGTTTCATGCTCTGCAGTGCAAACGTGTATTTCAGAGACGTTCACCTCTTCGTCAATGTCGCAACGCTGCTGGGTTGGTACCTGACGCCGGTCTTCTATCAGGCTAGGGCGGTCCCGGACGGATTCGATTGGGTGCTGCAGATCAACCCCATGGCCCAGTTGTTGACCGCTTACCGCGCGGTCCTCTTCGACGGACGACTACCTGATGCAAGGTCTTTCTTGATTCTGGCAACTGCATGTGTCGCCATCTTCTTTGTCGGTCTCTCCATCTACCGTCGCAAGAGCCCCTTGTTCGTCGACGAGCTATGAGCGACATAGAGGTCATCGATGTCAGCAAACGTTATCGGATAGCGCCCGGAGGCGGACCGCGAAGGGCTGCGCCGCCTGAACAAACTTGGTGCCCGCAAGGAGCATTGGGCGCTCCGGGACGTCTCCTTCGAGGTCGGGCGTGGGGAGTCGACTGGGCTCCTCGGAAAGAATGGAAGTGGGAAGTCAGCGCTCCTGCGGCTTCTCGGGGGTGTCACACAGCCTACGAGCGGTGAAATTCGGATTCAGCGGAAAGTGAGTGGACTGCTCACACTGGGCGAGGCATTTCACCCCTTGCTTTCCGGTGAAGAGAACGCGATCACCGGAGCAATCGTCGACGGTCTCACCCGCCGTCAGGCATTGCGGCGGCTGACCGAGATCGCTGCGTTCGCCGAGCTCGAGGATTTCATGGACCAGCCGCTGCGGACCTATAGCGATGGAATGCGCTTGAGACTCGCATTTGCCACCGCCATCAACATCGAACCCGAGCTCCTCCTCATCGACGAGGTCCTGGCGGTTGGAGACATACGTTTCAGATACAAGTGCATGCGCAGATTGAATGAGCTTCGGGAGTCGGGAGTAAGCGCGGTCGCTGCGTCACACTACATGGGACAATTGAGGGCCGTTTGCGATCGAGCGCTGTGGATGGCGGATGGCCGCGTGCGGGCCATGGGCTACGTCGATGAGATCGTCGAGCGCTACGAGAGAGCAATGGAGGAGACGGCTCCGGTTCGAGAACCCGGTGGAATGGCAGCCAAGCGGTTCGGGACCGGGGATGTCGAGATCGTCGACGTCAAGCTCGTGAACGCTGCTGGCACGGCCTCACCACAGTTCCGGCCGGGTCATCCGTGACGGTGGTAATCGAATACATGGCGCACAAAGAGGTGGCTGAAGCCATATTTGGAGTGAGCGTCCACTCTGCGGACGGCATCCGATACCTCGACTTCAGCACCGCAGCGGACGGCCAGAGTACCGGAACCCTTAAGAGCTCTGGACAAGTTCAACTGCATCTCGAGCGGATCGCACTCGCGGGGGGTACCACCTGGATGCGGGGGTTTACGAAAGCGATTGGGAGCACACTTACGACTACCTGTGGCAGGCACTGTACTTCGATGTCGCCTCAGCCGACGCAGGAGTCATTCAGCAAGAGCGAACCTGGAGGATGGAATGACGACGGCGTCGATTCTGATCAGGACGAAAAAAGAAGCACGCAGCCTAGGTGCCACCTTGAGCGGGCCGTCCCGGCCGAGACGGGACGCGATGATTTCTGTCCACCGGAGCGGTCTTAAGGAAGAACAGCGAAAGGAGATCGCCCGGTTGGCTGCTCCCAAAGAGGTGCCGGCGACATCGCCGCCCAGGCGCCGATCGCGTCCCGTGGCGGGCGCAACCGTAGTCGTCATCAGCACCCCGATCGATCGCGCCGGCATCCCGGCGCTGTGCGACCGCGTGGGCAAGTTGCTGGAGGCAAGCGCCTCCGATGTGGTCTGCGATGTGGGAACGATCCTGAATCCGGATACCGCTGCGGTCGATGCCGTGGCCAGACTCGCACTCACCGCCCGGCGGCTGGATCGCGAGATCCGCTGGTCACACGCCTCCACCAGGCTGGAGCAGTTGCTCGCCTTTGTCGGTCTGTACGACGCGGTCGGCCTCGGTAGAGGGTTACCGCTCGAGTCTGGGGGGCAGGCCGAAGAGCGGAAACACGCTTGCGGTGTCGAGGAAGAAGATGATCCCGGTGATCTTGCCCCCTGAAATCTCGAGGACCTGAAGAGACCACGGCTCGAGGCTGCCGCCCGGCCCGGGTTTGTACTGCCCGAACGCCGGAGCACCGTTTGCGGTGGTGGGAACCAGGCGCGAGCCGTTGCAGCCGATGCCGGGCCCGAGGCACCACTTGCGGATGTCGTCATGGGTTCGCAGCCACAGCTCGTAGGGCGGCATCGACCACGTGGCATCGGCGTGGAGCAAAGAGGTTAGGGAGTCCATGTCGTAGCGCTCGAAGGCGTCGACATAGCGGTCCAGGAGCGCACGCTCCGCGTCGTCCAACGCAGACGGGCCGGCGGCGAGATTGCTGGCCGCAAGGGTTGCGCGGGCTCGTTGCAGCGCGCTGTTGACCGACGCGACGGTGGTGTCGAGCAGGTCGGCCACCTCGGTCGCCTTCCAGCGCAGGACCTCCCGCAGAATCAGCACCGCTCGCTGCCGGGCCGGCAGGTGTTGCAGGGCGGCGATGAAGGCAAGCCTGATCGTGTCTCGTGCGACTGCCAATTCGGCG
>JACDDL010000069.1 GCA_013817045.1 Actinomycetota bacterium
ATCCGCACGGTCTGAAGGATCTGCTCGACAAGACATCGATCAAGTGGGTGCAGCTGCCCTTTGCGGGTATCGAGAAGTTCGCGGACGCAGGGATCCTGGACCCCGCATTGACGTGGACCTGCACCAAGGGCGCCTACGGTCCGTCCTGTGCCGAGCACGCGCTGGCGTTCATGCTCGCTGCGGCGCGCCGGCTCCACGTTCATCTACCGGCGAAATCGTGGGCCGGGCAGGGGCCCGAGCGCCGATTGAAGGGATGCACGGTCCTTATCGTGGGCACCGGCGGGATCGGCCGGTCTCTGGTGGGCATGTTGAAGCCCCTGGAGCCGCGCATTATTGCGTCGAATCGTTCGGGGCGTCCCCTGGACTGCGCCGAGAGGACCGAGACCAGTGACGATCTCACCGAGTTGGTGACCGAGGCCGATTATGTGGTGGTTGCCGCGTCACTCACCCCCGAGACAAAGGGAATGTTCAACCGTGAGGTCCTCGAGGCGATGCGGCCGGATGCGTGGATCGTCAATGTTGCGCGCGGTGGGCTCATCGATACCGACGACCTTGTAGACGTGCTTCAGAAGGGGGGCATCGGCGGCGCCGCACTGGACGTCACCGATCCGGAGCCATTGCCCGACGGGCATCCCCTGTGGGCGATGGACAACGTGATGATCACGCCCCACGTTGCCAACACCTGGAACATGGCCCTGCCCGAGCTCGTCGAGATGGTGCGCCGGAACGTGGCGAACTTCTCGGAAGGCAGGGAGCTGGAGGGTCTCGTGGACCCCGCACTGGGTTACTGAGCCGGGCGCCAAGGCTTTCGCCGCCGCGGGGCCCGGTGACTGGACTCGGCCTCGGCACGAGCCACGGCATCATAAGATGATGCTATTGATGCCGAGTGAGTGGAGGCGACGATGCGGACAACCCTTGCCCTGGACGATGAGTTGGTAGCGGAGGCGCAAAGGCTCACCGGGACCAACGAGAAGAGCGCTCTCGTTCGTGACGCATTGCGAGCCCTTATCCAGCGGGAGAGCGCCCGCCGCCTGGCCAGGTTGGGTGGGAGCGAACCCCGACTCACCGAAACCCCCAGGCGGCGTACCGAACCATCGTGATCCTGGTCGACACCTCGATTTGGATCGGCCACCTCGGCGCCGGCCACTCGACCCTCGCAGAGCTGCTCGAACATAGCCTCGTCCTGGGACATCCCTGGGTGATCGGCGAGCTCGCGCTCGGCCGCCTGGCCCGGCGCCACGAAGTCATCGGCCTGCTGACCAACCTCCCGCGGGCGACGGTGGCCACGACGGATGAGGTCCTGACGCTCGTCGACAACCACGGGCTGTACGGGGAGGGCATCGGCTACGTCGACGCACAGCTCCTCACGGCGACGCGCCTGACGCCCGATGCAAGGCTCTGGACCGCCGACAAACCTCTTGTCGCGGCGGCCTCACGCTTGGGTTGCGCGTTCGACCCGGCTACCTCCGTCGCCGACGGAGAGTAACTCAGCAACGGCCAAGAGCGTCTGCTCAGGCTTCTAGCGAAGCGGCACGGTTACAAGTCAGATGAAAAGATGACTGGACTCACCGCCGAACTCGCCCTTACCGCGATACATGAGTGGGCAGTTCAGCCAGACGGCTGGGACCGCGCTCTGCGCGCTGAAATGGATGACTCGTGAAACGTCACTGTGGACATACCGAGAATCAGCACGAGATCAGATATGACATGTGGGGCTGTGACCAGGGTTATGAACCAAACCGTTCCACGACCGCTGCCTAGTTGAGAGCTGCACTTGCTGGCACTGGGACAACGAGCTGTGGGGTCCAAACTATCTCATGCGAGTCGCCCATCGGCGGAACCGGCCATGTTCCCCGGCCGGCCGTCCACCCATCGTTCGGCGCGCCGAGCTATGGAGTCGTGACGAAGGGTGGCGGGGCAATCCCTCTGACGCCGGCCATGACTCCCAGGGCCCCCAGGCCGCCTCGGTCCACGAGCGCCCCCAGCGCCCCCCGCCTCGACAGCGCCGACACCGCCTCGGCGCCCCGGCCCTCCGCTGCCGCAGATCGATGCTCCCGCCGCAGCCGGTCGTCGAGGTCCCACAGGCCGAGTGCACCGAGTACCTCGCTCTGGGGGCGCGGTCCGAGCATCGAGAGACCCGCGTCCGCGCCTGCGCCCCGGACCGCCGTCCAGTTGGCGTGGGCGGTGATGTCCTTCGCCCCGGGCCGCTCGAGGACCCGATCGTCGGCTCCCGACGACGAGTAGGACACGAGCGTCCCGGCGGCGCGCCGGGACAGATCGCCGGCCTCGGCCCCGTAGTCGATGAAGAAGGCCGCCCCGCGCTCGAACGCGGCCGCAGCCTGCCGGGTGAACGACTCGGCCGCGACCCCAACCTCGGCGCGGTGCCCTTCGGGAAGGCCGGATCCCGTGCGATCGAGGTAGCGCTCCAGCTCGGGATTCGCCGGAGGCAGCGACACGAAGATGAACCCGCCGTCACCTGCGCCTACGCAGACCTCCGTGAGGCGTCCTCCGCGCCGCTCGACGAGATGGACCGGGAGATTGTCCAGCACCTCGTTGGCGAACACACAGCCGTGGGCGGTCACCGGCGCCTCCCGGAGCGAGGAACTCCAGGAAACGTTCTCGTGCGGGGCCAGCAACCGGCGCTGCCTGGCTTCGAGCACGGCAAGCCGCTCGACCAGATGGTAGGTGAGCGCATCGGCGAAGGCGCCGGTCGCCGACGCGAGGACACCGGCGGCAAAGGCGCCCTCGCCGGGGCCGACCTCGATCACGGAGAACCTCCTGGGGCGCCCACACCCCTCCCAGGTCTGCCTGAACCCGTTCACCCACAACTCTGCGAAGGCGGGATCGAGCTCGGGGGAGGTAACGAAGTCCCCGCGCCGGCCGCTCCTGGGCCGGCCCGCCGAGTAATAGCCGAAGCGGGGATGGTAGAGAGCGGTCGACATGAACGCCGCGAAGGGCATCGGCCCGTTGCGGTGTATGCGTTCCAGTAGAATCCGATCGAGCGTGGTCAAGCCGGGCCTTCGGCGTTCGCCGGCAAGCCCGGCTACCCCCCGGCCCCCCGGCCTCCGTCGGGCGAGCCGGAACCGGTGGAAGGGCGCGCCGGCTTGGGAACCGCCCTGGGGGCCTTTGCCATGGCTTTCTGGGCGGCCTCGCGCATGCGCTCGTACCAGGCCCTCTTTTCGCTGTGGGTGTGGACGCTGACGATGGCCTCCTCCGCGACCCGCACCACCTCGCGGTGGCGTCCCTGGTCGGAGTAGATGGCTATGAGGCGGTCGTACGGCCCGGTCGAGTCGAAGCGCCCCGCCACTCCCCGTTCGTAGAGATCGATCGCCTCTTCCAAGCGCCCGATCTGCTCGAGGTTCTGGGCGCGCAGATACACCTTGACGAGCGCAACGTTGCCCGACTCCGGCGTAGTCATCTCCTCACCCACATGCTTCGCCGCCCCTTAGTGTCGACCACATGAGCAATCGAACCACAAAGATGGGGGCAGGCGCGCTGGCGCTGGTCTTCGTCGCCACGCTCGCCCCTGCCGCGCTGTCCGCTCATGCCGCTCCGCCCGCCGGCGCCACAGCGGCAATCGGAGAGTTGCTGGCGCGGCGCGCCGAGGCCGTGCGGGCGCGTGACAAGGATGCCTTCATGGCGACGATCGACCCTGCGTCGGAGAGGTTCGTCGGGCGCCAGAGCCGCCTCTTCGATGCGATGGCGTCGGTGGACTTCGCGTCCTACAGCCTGGTCGCAAAGTGGGAGAGGTTCGGCGACCTCGTGCGGCCTTCGGACAGGGCGAAGTATCCGGGTGCGCAGGACGTTGCGATACCCGTGACCGAGGAGCGCTACCGGATCGAGGGCTTTGATCCGGAGGAGGCGGCCGAGGACCTCTACTACACCTTCGTGAATCGGGATGGAGAGTGGTCGGTAGCAGAGGACACCGATCTCGACGACCTCGCTCTGTTCTCGGCGCGCCACCTCTGGGACCGGGGCAAGCTCGAGCCTCGCCGCAGCGACCACTTCCTGCAGTGGCAGCATCCCTGTTCGGGTGAGGATTGCCTCACGCTGGGCGCCGGGTTTCTGCCACTCGCAGAAAGGGGCCTGAAACGTGTGGACGAGTATTGGCACGCGCCCTGGACGAGGCGTGTCCTCGTTCTCGTCCCGTCTTCCCAAGCCGAGTTGCGCAGAATGCTGCAAACGTCCATCGACCTGGACAACTTCGTTGCCTTTGCCTACTCGACCGTCGATCTCGAGCACGGCATCGACTTCACGGGACACCGCATCATCTTGAACCCGAATGCGTTTGAGGTGCAGACCGACGAACGGGTATTCACAATCCTCAGCCACGAGCTCGCCCATATCGCGACCCGCAACTCTTCGGGAATATTCATACCCACCTGGGTCGAGGAGGGGTTCGCCGAGGTGACCGCCTACGACCGTGATCCTTCTGCGCTCTCGTTCTTCAACGCCCGCGTGGCCGCAGGAGAATTCGATGAGCGGCTGCCGAAGGATTTCGAATTCACCACCGGCGATGGCACCGAGATCTACATGAGCTATCAGGAGGCTCAGTCTGCAATCTCGTATTTCATCGAACGGTGGGGGCTCGACGCCTTCGAGAGTTTCTACGTCCGTCTGGGGCGTGTGGGCATCGCGCCCGGAACATCGAGCTATCACATCGATCGCGCGCTGCAAGAGACGGTCGGCGTGGGCCTCGACAATTTCGAATCCGCGTGGGCAAGAACCTCGGCGCGCAAGTAGCCCGCACGGTGCCCGAATGCGCCGGTAAACTGCGCAAATGAGGTACCTGTAGCATCGGAGTCTAAATTTGCTGGACCCCATCACCGGCGACAGAGGAGGCCAATCATCAGCGTCACCGCAGCGCCGGACGGCGTCAAGGATGGGTTTGCGCTCGCCAAGGAGGCGCAGGCCCAGGGAGCGCTTGCGCTGATGGTCGATGGCAATCAGCGCGACCTCGCGTTTGTCCCGGCGGGGGACTCCAGCGTCGCGGTCATCACCCAAACCGACGAGCTGGGGCGTGCGATCGTGCGCCACTCAACCGCCCACGTCCTTGCTCAGGCAGTGCTCCGGTTGTGGCCCGAATCGGGCTACGCGATCGGCCCTCCCATCGAGGACGGGTTCTATTACGACTTCGACATGCCGCGGCCCTTCACTCCGGAAGACATCGAGCGCATCGAGTCGGAGATGTCCGCCATCATCAAAGAGAACCAACGATTCGAGCGCACCGAAGTGGAGCGCGACGAGGCACTCGATCTCTTCAAGTCACAGCCATACAAGATCGAGATCATCGAGGGTGTCCGGCGCGCCGGAGATCAAGCGGACGACGGGCTCGAGTCCGAGGTTTCGGGCGACGAGGTCATCTCGATCTACCGCAATCGGCGCGCCGCGGAGCAAGAGGAGGGCGGGGGGCGGGCCGACGGCGGGGCCGAGTTCGTGGATTTGTGCCGGGGGCCGCACGTGCCGGCAACCGGGCGCATCAAGGCCTTCAAGCTCCTGCGCACCTCCGGCGCCTATTGGCGGGGTGACGAGCACCGCCCGATGCTGCAGCGCATCTACGGGACCGCATGGGAGTCAAAGGACGCGCTGAAGGCCTATCTGGTCCGCCTCGAGGAAGCCGAGCGGCGCGACCATCGTCGTCTCGGCCGGGAGCTGGAGCTCTATTCGTGGCCCGACGAGGTCGGCCCCGGCCTTGCGGTCTGGCATCCAAATGGTGCAATCATCCGCTCGAAGCTGGAAGAGCTGTCGCGTCGGATGCACCTCGAGCACGGGTATCAGCCGGTATACACACCCCACATCGGCAAGGGCGCACTCTGGTCTGCCAGCGGCCACCTCGACTACTACAGAGAGAACATGTTCCCGGCGATGAACGTCGAGGGAACCGAGTATTTCGACAAGCCGATGAACTGTCCCTTCCACGTTCTCGTCTTCCGGTCGAAGACGCGCTCATACCGGGAGCTTCCCATCAGGCTGTCCGAGCTCGGAACCGTATACCGCTACGAACGTTCCGGAACCGTGCACGGCCTGCTGCGCGCCCGCGGGATGACGCAGGACGACTCGCACATCTTTTGCCGCCCCGATCAGGTGGTGGACGAGATCGTCGGGGTCATCGACTTCCTCAGGGAGCTGTACGGAACCGTGGGCCTGGGCCCCGACCGGGTGCGTTTTTCGACCAAGCCCGATAAGGCGGTCGGGGCGCAGGAGATGTGGGAGCGTGCCGAGAGTGCGATACCGGAGGCGCTCGACCGAGCCGGCCTTCCGTTCCAGATCGATGCCGGTGACGGCGCATTCTATGGGCCCAAGATCGATGTCGACGTGCGCGATGCGATCGGACGCTACTGGCAGCTGGCCACAATTCAAGTCGATTTCCATCTGCCCGAGCGCTTCGGGCTCGAGTACGTCGATGATGCGGGCGAGCGCATCCGGCCTGCCATGATCCATCGCGCGCTGTTCGGGTCAATCGAGCGCTTCACCGGTGTGCTCGTCGAGCACTTCGCAGGCGCCTTCCCCGCCTGGCTGGCGCCTCTCCAGGTTGCGGTGATCCCGATTGCCGATCGCCACACCACCTATGCCGGTGATGTGCTGACCCGGCTCGAACGGCGCGCCGTTCGAGCGACCGTTGACGACTCCGATGACACTCTGGGGGCAAGGATCAGGAGGCACCAGCTGCACAAGGTGCCCTACATGCTGATCGTGGGCGACAACGAGGTTTCGTCGGAGACGGTTTCGGTGCGGCCGCGTTCCGGAGCCGAGAGGCGCGACGTCCGGCTCGATGACTTCGTGGCCCAGGTGAGCGACGAGATCGAGCAAAGACGCTTGTAGGGCCGGCGGTCCTGCGGCCGGCTCTAGGAAGATGCGGCTTTGGCCGCCTCCAGCACCTTCTGCGCGTGGTCGTGGGGCACCTCCTGATAGTGCGAGAAGCTCCACGAGAAGGTTCCCTGCCCGCCGGTCAACGACCGCAGATCGGTCGCGTAATGGGTGACCTCGGCGAACGGGACCTTCGCGCGCACGATCTGACGCCCGCTGCCCAACGGGTCGATGCCCTCCGGGATCCCGCGTCGCTTCTGGAGGTCGCCCATGATGTCACCGGTGAACTCCTCCGGAACCAGAACCTCGACGGTCCAGATCGGTTCGAGCAACGTCACGCCCGCTTTTTCGACCGCGTCTCTCATGGCTTGCGAGCCCGCCAGCTGAAACGCCATGTCGGAGGAGTCGACGGTGTGGAATTTGCCGTCGTAGAGCTCCACCTTGACGTCGATCATGTTGAAGCCGGTGCCGACGCCGTTGGCGAGAGCGGCGCGAACCCCTTTTTCAACCGAGGGAATCCATTGGTTGGGGATCGAGCCTCCGAAGATCTTGTCCACGAATATGAAACCTTCACCGCGCGCCACCGGCTCGACGCGCACGTTGCAGATTCCGTACTGGCCGTGCCCCCCCGACTGCTTGACGTGGCGACCGAGGGCGTCGGCCTTCCCCCGCAGCGTCGAGCGGTAGGGAACCTTGAAGGGCACCTCTTCGACTTCGACGTTGAACTTCCGCTTGAGTCGCTCGAGGATCCCGGACAGGTGGGCTTCGCCCATGCCCCACAGGATCGTTTGATGGGTCTCGTCGTTCCGCTCGAGCCGTAACGCCGGGTCTTCTTCGATCAGACGCTGCAGGCCGAACATGAGCTTGTCTTCGTCCCCTTTGGTCTTCGGCGCGATTGCCTTCGGGAGGAGGGGCTCGGGGGGCTCGATGGTGGGCAGGACCATGGGGGCGCCCTTGTCCGCGAGCGTGTCGCCGGTAACGGTGTGGACGAGCTTGGCTGCCGCGCCAATGTCGCCTGCAACGACCTCATCGAGTTGCTCTTGATTCTTGCCTCGCATGGTGAAGACGTGCCCGACGCGCTCGTCGATCCTCTTGGAGGAGTTGTGGATCGTCCCCTCACCTTTGAGCACACCCGAATAGACCCGGAAGTAGCTGACCCGGCCCACGTAAGGATCACTGGTGGTCTTGAACACGAGCGCGGACAAAGGCTCATGAGGCTTCGACGAACGAGTGTCCCCGCCTTCGGATTCGACCGGCGGACGGTCGAGCGGGGACGGTCCCGCCGCAACGATTGCGTCCAGCATGCGGTCGAGCCCGATGAGCTTGGTGGCGGCTCCGACAAAGACGGGGAAGATCGTCGCCTGCGAGAGCCCATCGTGCAACGAATGGACTATCTCGTCACGGGTGAGCTCGCCCGACTCGAGATAGCGTTCCAGTAGCTCGTCGTTGGTCTCGGCCACGGAGTCGAGCAACGACGTCCGCACCTCTTCGAGCCGCTCCTTGCGATTCTCCGGCACGGGCTCTTCGGATACAGCACCGGTTTCGTCGTAGGAGAAAGCACCCGCGTCTATGACCGAGATGACACCTCGAAAGTCGTGCTCGCGCCCGAGGGGGAGCGAAAGGGGCGCGATGCCCATGCCGAAGACGTCACGAAGTTGATCGAGCGTTCTCCGAAATGACGAGTTCTCCCGGTCGAGCTTGTTGACGAAGATGACGCGCGGGAGTCCAAGCTCGGTTGCGTAGTTCCACGCGACCTGCGTCTGGACCTCGAGTCCCTCTACTCCCGACACGACGAACACCGCAAGATCCGCGACCCGCATCGCAGCACGTAACTCGCCGATGTAATCGGCGTAACCCGGCGCGTCGAGGATGTTGATCTTGTGGTCCTGCCACTCGATGGGAGCGAGGGCGGTGGAGATTGACACCCCCTTGCGGATCTCCTCCTCGTCGAAGTCGGAAACCGTGTTGCCCTCGGTTATCTTGCCCAGCCGAGTCGTCGCTCCGGAGCAGAACAACATGGCTTCGGTGAGGGATGTCTTGCCGGATCCCCCGTGGCCCACCAGGACGATGTTGCGGATGTTCTCAGTCGGGTAGCTCTTCATCCACTCCCCCTTGCACGTCGTTGTCCGGGCCATGGTGAGCCTGGCCCCCGTTTCGAGTCGGATCACACCATGGAGGTCGAAGAATCCTACTTGTCCTCAATTGGGGCCTGAGGACTCCCGGATGGGGGAACATGGTGGGCACGACTATGTCCCTCGATCGAGAGTGCTGTGCTAGACGCCAAGATCCGCGAGTTCTACGACGACAAGATGAGGCCCGTCGGGGACTGGCTGGCACGGAGCGGGCTCAACCCCGACGTCATCTCGGTGGCCGGGCTGGGGCTGCAGTTAGTGGTTGCAGTGGCGATCGTCAGGCACGACTTTCTCCTCGCCGGGCTTGTCGCCATCCTGGCGGGAGTGGCCGATTCCCTCGACGGCGCCGTGGCGAAAGCGCGGGGGATAACGAGCCCGTTCGGCGCGCTGCTCGACTCGACTCTGGACCGGCTTTCGGATGCGCTCTTGTTCGCCCCGATCGCATGGCTCTATGCATTCTCTCCAGGGGGGCCCGGCGCCGGAGGCTCCTGGGTGACGGCGTTGGCCCTGGTCGCGCTCGTGGCGTCTTTTCTCGTGTCCTACGTCAAGGCGCGAGCCGAGGGACTGGGCCTCACCTGCAACGTCGGCATCGCCGAGCGCGCCGAGCGGTTGATCCTGGTCGTGGCGGGCTTGCTGTTCGACGTCGTGCCGCTGATGCTGGCCGTGCTGGCCGTCCTGTCGGTCATCACCTTTCTGCAGCGTCTCCTCCATGTCCGGGCGCAGATCAAAAGCGCTCTCTAGGCCGGCGCGCCGAACCGATGGGGGTGGCCGGCCTGGTGACCTACTACGCCTTTGTTGGGGGGGCGCGTCTGGCCCGGATCCTCCCCGAAGGTCTCGCCTACGCAGTGGCCCATGCCGGAGGTGTCCTGTGGGAGCGTTTCGGGGGCGCAAAGCGGGAGACCGTGAGGACGAACCTGGCCCGGATCACGGGCGAAAGCCCCGGCTCTGCCCGGCTCGAACGGCTGGTGCGGGAGGCGTACAAGTCGTATGCACGCTACTGGCTGGAAACCTTCCGGCTGGTCGAACAGGACCGACGGTTTTTCCTCGAGCGCTTCCACTGTGCTGGTGAAGGGTATCTGACAGAGGTTCTGGCCCGCGGCACCGGCGCCGTAATCGTGGTGGGGCATCTCGGTAACTGGGATGCAGCGGCCGGCTGGGTTGGGGCCAGCGGGCGTTCGGTCGTGACGGTTGCCGAGGTCCTCGAGCCCGAAAGGTTGTTCAGGTTCTTCGTCCGGCACCGCCGCCGGCTCGGTATCACGGTGCATCCAGCGACGCGGGACTCTGCGGCAAGGCTCGTCGAGGCGGTCAGGGGCGGCGCAGTGGTGGCGCTCCTGGGGGATCGCGATCTTCGAGGACGGGGGCCCCAGTTGGATTTCTTCGGAGCGCCGGCCACCTTCCCCGGCGGGCCCGCCTCGATTGCCCTGAGGGCGAGGGTGCCGCTGCTGGTTGCCGGAGTGTACGGGGTGGTGCTGCCCGACGGGCGGCGCGGCTGGCAGGCGGAGATCGCAGAGCCCATCGAGCTGCCTCCCACGGGGAGCGCCGACCCAGTCCAGAGGTTGACGGTCCAGGTGGCGCGCCGGCTCGAAGGCTTCATCGCGCGGCAACCCGAGGAATGGCACGTCTTCCAGCCGTTCTGGATCGAGGATCGCGCGCCGGAGTGCCCCGAAACTTCGGTCAGATGAGAATCGCTCTGGTGTGTCCCTACGCGTGGGACCGGTACGGGGGGGTCCAGAGCCATGTTCGCGCTCTCGCCCACGCGTTGAACCGAAGCGGTCACGAGACCGGAGTGATGGCCCCCTATCTGCTCGACCACTCGACCCTGAACGAGCCGGGCATCACCTTTGTGGGGCGCGCCGTGCGCGTTCCGGCCAACGGCTCGGTTGCCCCGCTCGCCTTCGGCCCTCTGGTGGCGAGCGGCATCCGGGAAGCCCTCGAGGAGTTCGAGCCGGAGGTCGTCCACCTGCACGAACCCCTGATCCCGAGCCTTTCGTTGCTCGCCTTGTCCACGAACGCGTCCGCACCCACGGTCGGAACCTTTCACGCCGCGGCGGAATCGAGCCTGGGATACCGCGGCGCCAAGGCCGTGCTGGCCAAGGCCGCCAACCGCCTCACCGTCCGGACCGCGGTGTCGGAGGCGGCCAAAGCACTGGCGGCGCGCTATTTCCCCGGTGACTACCTGATCACCCCGAACGGTATCGACGTCGAGCGATTTGCCTCCGCCGAGCCGCTGGGCCCCGCCCGCGGACGGCCCGGCAAATCCGTCCTTTTCCTCGGCCGGCTCGAGTCTCGCAAGGGCCTCGAGGTTCTCATCGAGGCGATGGCCGGCATCTCGGACCTCGACGCCTCGCTCGTGGTTGCCGGGAGCGGGCCCGAGAAGCGCTCGGCTCGGGCGCTTGCCCGCCGTCTCGGCGTAAAGGTGGAATGGCTCGGCCGGGTATCCGAGGCCGACAAGCCCCGCATCTACCGGTCGGCCGACGTTTACTGCGCCCCCGCACTGGGCGGCGAATCCTTCGGGATCGTGCTCATCGAGGCGATGGCGGCCGGGGCCCCGGTGGTCTGCTCGGATCTCAGCGCCTTCCGCGCCGTTACTGCGGGGGCCGCGGAGCTCGTCCCTCCGGGGGAGCCCGAAGCCCTGGCCAAGGCCCTGAGGGCGGTGTTGGCCGACCCCCGGCGGTCCGATGAGATGCGCGCTCTGAGCCACCGCGGGGCACGACGATTCAGCTGGACCGCGTTGGTGGGCGATGTCGAGGCCGCCTACAGGCTGGCTCTGTCCCGGGGGCCCGTGGTTCGGACGGGCCGGCTGCGGGGGTCGGGGTGAGCGTCTCCGGTGGTGCGCCTTCGAGGCTGTTGGGGGCCTGGGTGATCCGCTCCGTGGGGGCGCAGGCGCTGGAGAATGGCCGGGAGCCGAGGCTTGCCAATCTGGCGGCCGGTCTCGCCCGCGACCTCGACGCCGAGCCGCCCCATCTGTGGGTCATCCCTTCGGGAGGGCCCAACGCCCTCGTGGTGAGATCGTCCGGCTCCGCCGTAGCGATAACCCAGAGCCTGCTCGAGGTGTACACGAGGACCGAGCTCGAGGCGGTGATCGCCCACTGCCTGGTGCGACTGCGGGATCGCCGACGCATGAGGAGGATGGGACTCGCCGTGGCGCTCGGCCGGCCCGCTCGCTCACCGCTCGGCCGGCCCGCTCGCTCATTTCGCTCCCCGGCTCCGGGTTCCCTAGAGCCTGTGGGGCTCGAGGATGACCTCGCCGCGGTTTCGGTAACCGGGTACCCACCTGCCCTGGCGTCGGCGATCTCGAAGGCGGAGCCGGCGAGCGGCCGTTTCGCACCCCTGTGGTTCGTGGGCATGGATCCCTCGCGGCCGGCACCCGAAAGACGGGTGGCGGAGCTCTCCGACCTCTAGGCACCGGCCGCAGCACTGTTGCCAAAACCACAGGGTGTGGCGGGGTGCGTGCTAACGTGCCGCGCTGCTGAGGACGATGCCGGAGGGCAAGGAGCTTTGGTCATACCCATGTCGCGTACTTCATGACTCGGGACGGGGTTTCACCGCGCCCGGACCCCCTTGGTGCCGGCGGGGGCGGAGGTTCCCTACGCAAAGTCGAGCTCTTCTTCGTCGCGATGACGATCGCAGGGACCATCGGCGTTTTGATCTTCGCTGCCGGGACGTTCCTCGAGGCAGCCGCAGAGGGCATCGAACCGGCGGCGCAGTCTGAGGATCAGGGCGAGCCACCCCCGGCGATCGAGCCGCCGCCCGCCGAGCCACAGGGGGCCGAAGAGCCGGAAC
>JACDDL010000070.1 GCA_013817045.1 Actinomycetota bacterium
AGCTCGAGGTGGACGCGCTTGAGATCGACGGCAGCGGCCTCCGCAACCTGAGTCCCGGCCCTGACGCTGCCGGTAATCGATGCCATGTCGGGTAGGGGATGCGACACGAGCCCGGCGCCCGTCTCACGGTTGCCGCAGATAACGTTGAACACCCCGGGGGGCAGGAATTCCGACATCACCTCGGCCATCTTCAAGGTGGTCACGGGGGTCGTGTCCGAGGGCTTCAGGACGACGGTGTTGCCGGCCGCAATGGCAGGGGCCCACTTCCACACGGCCATCATCATGGGGTAATTCCACGGCGTCACCTGGGCGCACACACCGACCGGCTCACGCCGGACGAAGGACGTCATGCCTGCCATGTACTCCCCGGCCGAACGGCCCTCGAGGCAGCGCGCCGCACCGGCGAAGAATCTGATCTGATCCACCATCGGGGGTATCTCTTCGCTCGCGGTCAAGGCCAACGGCTTGCCGGTGTTCTCCGACTCGAGCCGGACGAACTCCTCGGCGCGCTCCTCGATTGCGTCTGCGATCCTGATCAGGGCAAGGCTGCGCTCAGAGGGAATGGCCTCTCGCCACGTCTCGAAGGCGCGCCGGGCGGCCTCGCAGGCGGCGTCGATGTCGGGCCGGGTCGAGACCGGCGCCTCGGCGAATTCCTCCCCCGTCGCCGGATTGACCAGTGGAGCGGTCTGTCCGTCTGCGGCGTCGCGGTATTCGCCGCCGACGAAATTCTGAAGCTTGCGAACCGACATCGCCTAGCTACCTCCCATGGGTCGGCTGACTCTGTGCACCGAGCCTAGCCGCACGAGCGGCTACTTCTTCACCCTGGCAGCCGCACCGTCATTCCGGCCGTCCGAGGAGTCGCCCCGGTCATCCGTCGGCTCCTCGACGCCTTCTTCCTTCTGGGTGGCGTCTATGTACATACGGGCCCGATCAGGATCGAGCCGGGCCGCATTGCAAAGAAATAGATGATGACGCTGAAAACGGCCACGAGGACTAGGTCGAGGCCGAACGGAATCGCCTTCTTCCCTCCTTCGAACGAGCCCAGATAGGACAGCAACGCCATTCCACCGAAGTACGGCCACATCCATCCCGTAGCCTTCCACTCCAACGGGGGACGCTGATCTACGGGTTGAATCGCATAGGAGATCCCGAGCACCACGAACCCCAGAAGCACGAGCAGGAACAGCTTCGAGTTGGTCACCCACCCGGTGAAGTAGACGATGTAGTTGGCCGCCACGAAACCCAGAGGCGCCAAGATGCTTCCCCCCGACAGCTTGAAGGGGCGCTCCCGGTCGGGTTCCTGGGCGCGCAAAGCACCGAACACAAGAGGAGCGAACGCGTACACCAGAGCGTTGGCGGAGACGATCAAGCCGACGAGCTTGATCCAGCTGGGGAAAGGGAAGAATACGATCAGGCCCACGATGAACGACAGCACGATCGCCACGATCGGCACGTCCCGGCTGCTGGTCCGCTGGAATATCCTCGGGACGAACCCGCTCTCTTACTGAGACCGTAGACGAGTCGTGCGCTCGTGGCGGTGTAGATGAGCCCCGTCCCTCCTGGGGAGATTGCCGCATCGACCTGCAAGGTGATGGCGAGCCAGCTCAGTCCCAGCAGGAGTGCGATGCCCGCGTAGGGACCGGCGGCGTTGGCGAAGCTGAGGTTCGACCACCCCTTTGCAAATGCGTTGTCGGGAAGCGCGCCGACGAAAGCCAGTTGCAGCCCGAAATAAATGGTCGACCCGATGAGCACCGAGCCGATGACCGAAAGCGGGATGTTTCGCCGAGGGTTCGAGCTCTCGCCGCCGAGTTGAATCGCTTGCTCGAAGCCGAACATCGCGAAGAACACGCCTCCGACCGATATGGCGGTCAACACTCCCTGCATCCCTGCGGGCATGAAACCGTCGCCTCCGGAGAAGTTGCTCGCATCGAACGGTGCGAAGAGGAGGAGCGCAAGAACGGTCACCGTAGGCACGGCGATCTTGAACCACACCAGCGCGGCGTTGGACTTGGCGAAAGCCTTCACCCCCATGAGATTGACGACCGTGAACAGCAACATGAGCGCCGAGGCAACGATGTAGCCGGCCGGAAAGCTCAACAGGCCGAGTCACCAACCGTGTCCGTCACGAGCCAGGGAAGGTAGACCGACGCTTAGGTGATCACCGCCAGCACCTCTATCGGGGCAATGGTCACGGCGCCTACCCAGGCTATCCATCCGGCGGCGAAGCTAACCACCGAGCCGAATGCAAACTGCGGATACCGAGCAGTGCCGCCGGTCAGGGGGAACATGCCGCCGAGCTCGGCGTGGATTAGAGCCAACAGCAGGATGATCGCTCCGGCGATGAGCCAGGAGAAGATCGCTGCTGGCCCAGCCTCGATGGTCGCGTAGAGCGCGCCGAAGAGCCAACCGGACCCGATGATTGCGCCCAGCGAAGAGAACAGCAACGAGATGAGTCCAACCTCGCGGCGGAGCTCGCCTTCGTCCGGCGTCGTCTGCTCAGTCTGTTCGGTCTGCTCTGCCATCTGGCCCCCCAGTGGACTCGACAACCAAGAAGCGCCAACCCTTACCAGTCCAGCAAGGGATCGATGTAGACCGGCGCGCCGTCCACGAGCGTCGCCAAAACCCTTGCATCACCGGGTGGGGTGTCTCCGTCGAAAAGGTTCCGGTCCAACACGACAAGGTCGGCGGCTTTGCCCGTCTCGATCGAGCCGCTGTCACGATCGCGATGGTTGACATAGGCCGAGCCGATCGTGAATGCTTCAAGCGCCGCGGGCAGGTCGAGGCACTCGTGGTCCAGAAACGGCTCCGCCGACCGGTCGTCCGTCGGTATCCTGCTAACCGCCACTTCGATCTGAAGCAGCGGGTCCGGTGTGCTCACCGACCAGTCGCTGCCGAATGCGAGGGTGGCTCCCGAGCGCCTCAAGCTCGCGAAAGGATACTGGCGGACGCTCCGCTCCGGCCCGAGAAACGGAATAGTGAGATCGCGCATCTGCGGGTCCTCGCAAGCCCAGAAAGGCTGGCAGTTCGCCACCACGCCGAGCGTCCGGAAGCGCGCGATGTCTGCTGGGTGGACGACCTGAAGATGACAGATGTGGTGCCGCGCATCACGGATGCCGTTGGCGACCCGGGCCGCCTCCAGTGCGTCGAGAGACTCCCTCACGGCTCGGTCACCGATTGCATGAAAGTGCACCTGAAATCCGGATGCGTCGAGGAGCGCAACGTAATGGTTGAGGGCTGCAGGTTCCACCATGCTGATACCGCTGTTGCCGGTGGGCCGGCCGGAGCCATCGAGGTAGGGGTAGAGCATCGCCGCAGTGAAGTTTTCGGCCACACCGTCTTGAAAGATCTTCACACCGCCCGCCCGGACGCGGCCGCGCGTGAACCGCTCCCGCTGGGCCATCAGAGTCTCGATCTGGGCCTCATCCCCATCGCGCTCCCACAGCAGGTCGAGGCAGACTTGTGCGGTCAGCTCGCCTCGTGCATCGAGTGACGAATACGTCTCGAGCTCGGCCTCGGTGATCCATGGGTCCTGCCACGCCGTGATGCCGAGAGAATGAAGGTAGCTCTGCGCAAGAGCAAGCGCCTCCTCCCGCTCCCGCGCGGCCGGCGCCGGTGTGTGGACGCCGACCAGATCCATGGCGTGCTCGTGGAGCGTGCCGGAAGGCTCGCCGCCGGGATCGCGCTCGATGCGCCCGCCTGAGGGATCGGGCGTGCTTGCGTCGATGCCGGTAAGCTCGAGAGCCTTCGAGTTGACCCAGGCGCCGTGGACGTCGCGATTCTGCAGGTACACCGGCCGGTCTGGAACTATGGCATCGAGAAGAGCGCGATGCGGCGTGCCGCCGGGGAAGGCATCCATCGCCCAGCCCCCGCCCAAGATCCACTCTGCATCCGGATTGGCTTCCGCATATGCGGCGACCGCATCCACATAGGCCTGCCGTTCGCCGGCGTCATGGAGATCGCACCGCAAACGATTGAGCCCTCCGAAGAGGGCGTGCACGTGGGCGTCCTGAAAACCGGGCAGTACCATGCGGCCTTCGAGCTGCACCACCTTGGTCGCCGGTCCGGCTGCGGCCATCACCTCCCATCCCGACCCCACTGCAGATATGCGGCCGTCTTTGATAGCGACCGCTTCGGCCCACCGGCGCGCCGCATCCACCGTGTAGATCGCCGCGCCCGTGAGAACGAGGTCGGCGCCCTTATCGTGTGGTCCCATGTCCATTCCTTTCGTTTCAGCAGGAGGCGCCTGACCCTATGCGTTCCAGCCGGCAGGGCGACCGGGATTATCGCTCCTACAGCTTTTGGCTCGATACAGTGCCCGACGATCTTTCTCCACGCCCTGCGCTCGACTCGCCCCTGCACGCCGACGTTGCCATAGTCGGGGCCGGCTACACGGGCCTGTGGACGGCTTACTACCTCGCCGAGGCGGACCCCTCACTGAGGATCGCCGTGCTCGAGCGCGAGGTGGCGGGCTTCGGGGCCTCGGGCCGCAATGGGGGCTGGTGCTCGCCCTTCTTCTCCGCCGACAAGCAGAAGCTCGCCAGGCTCCACGGCCGGGAACGGGCGGTTGCCATGCACCGGGCCGTCATCGACTCAGTAGACGAGGTTGGAAGGGTGGTCGAGCTCGAGGGCATCGACGCGCACTTCGTCAAGGGAGGCAGCCTCACCTATGTGACCCAGCCCGGTCATCTCAGGCGCATCCGGGAGGACGTCGAGGCACAGTACAAATGGGGTTTCACCGAAGACGACATCCGGTGGCTTGACGCAGACGCCGCCGGCGAGCGAATCCGGGTCGATGGCTGCCTCGGCGCGGCATTCACTCCACACTGCGCGGCGCTGCATCCGGCGCGCCTCGTTCGAGGGCTGGCCCGCGCAGTCGAACGTCGCGGAGTGGAGATATACGAGCACACGCCGGTCACCTCCATCCAACCCGGCGCCCTCACCACACCCAACGGCGTTGTACGCGCCCACGTTGTCGTGCGCGCAACCGAGGGTTACACCCCGGCACTGCCGGGACTGAAGCGACAGATCGTCCCCCTGTACTCCTTGATGATCGCCACCGAGCCGCTTCCGGAGAGCTTCTGGGACAACGTCGGATGGTCGGGACGCGAGACCCTGACCGACGGCCGTCACATGCTCGTCTACGCACAGCGCACTCCCGATGACCGCATCGCCATCGGCGGGCGGGGTGCTCCCTACCACTTCGGCTCCCAGATCAACGACCTCTTCGACCGGGACTCCCGGGTATTCGACAGCCTGCGAGAGGTCGTGGGGTCTCTGTGGCCCCAGATCGGCGACTTCGAGGTGACCCACACCTGGGGAGGCCCCCTCGGAGTCCCGCGGGACTGGCACAGCTCGGTTGGGCTCGACAGGGACACCGGCATCGCCTGGGCGGGCGGCTACGTCGGCGACGGGGTGTCGACGAGCAACCTCGCCGGGCGGACCCTGGCCCAGCTTATCGGCGGGCGCGACGCTGATCTCCTGATGCTGCCGTGGGTCGGTCACCGCTCCCGCCGGTGGGAGCCCGAGCCGCTGCGGTGGGTGGGCGCCAACCTTGCACTGCATGTGATGACGAGTGCGGATCGCGCCGAGGTGCGTACGGGACGGCCGGCGCGCCGGGCCAAGCTCGCCAAGCGCCTCCTCGGCATGTGACGACAGCCGGTGCCTGAAAACCGGCCGAAACGAGAGACGTCCTACATGACGACGACCGAGCGCAGCACCTCCCCGCGCTCCATCTTGTGGAACGCATCTTCTACCTCGTCGAGCGAGATGGTCTCGGACACGAAGCGATCCAGATCAAGGTCCCCTGCGAGATACATGTCGATCATTATCGGAAAGTCGCGCGATGGGAGACAGTCCCCGTACCACGATGGTTTGAGCGCGCCGCCTCGGCCGAAGAACTCGATCATGGGCAGCTCCACCGTCATCGTCGGATCCGGTACACCCACCTGCACCAGGGTGCCGGCCAGGTCACGGGCGAAGAACGCCTGCTTCATGACCTCGGGATGACCTACGGCTTCGATGGCAACGTCCACCCCGAAGCCGCCGGTCAAGGCCTTGATCGCCTCGACCGGATCCTCGTCGGAAGCGTTCACGACATCGGTGGCGCCGAACTCCTTCGCCCATTCGAGCTTGCGGGGATCGACATCCACGCCGATGATCCGGCGCGCCCCCGCCAGCTTGGCCCCCTGGATGGCGGCGTCGCCGACACCTCCGCAACCGAAGACCGCGACCGTGTCTCCCCGCTCGACCCGGCCGGTGTAGAGAGCCGCGCCCAGCCCCGCCATGATCCCGCACCCGATGAGCCCGGCGGGCTCCGGCTTGGCGGCCCTGCTCACCCGGATCGCCTGGCCGGCCGCGACGAGCGTCAACTCCGAGAAGGCGCCGATTCCGAGTGCGGGGGTAAGGGCTGTGCCGTCGGCCAGCGTCATCGCCTGGGCGGCGTTGAGACTTCCGAAGCAATACCAGGGGCGCCCGCGCCGGCACGCCCGGCACTCCCCGCACGGCGCCCTCCAGGCCAGAACCACGAAGTCGCCGGGCCCTATCCCGGTCACCCCTTCGCCGGTCTCCTCTACGATCCCGGCCGCCTCGTGGCCCAGCAGGAACGGGAAGTCGTCGGTGATCGCGCCTTGCCGGTAGTGGAGGTCGGTGTGACAGACGCCGCACGCCTGGACGCGTATCAGCGCTTCACCGGGCCCGGGATCCGGCACAACGATGTTCTCGATCGACACGGGGGCGCCCTCGGCTCCCGCCACCACTGCACGAACTTCGTGGGACATGAGGTTCCTTTCACTCTTGCAGACGCTCCAGAGCTCAAACCATATCCACCCGCGCGAAGCACGGCCGATGGCTGTGAGATTCAATGGACCGGTCGAGCGGACAAGACGAAGGGGGCCGCTATGCAAGAAAGGCTGGATGAGCTCGTCACCGATTACGCGAACGGCTACTTCACGAGGCGCGGGTTTCTGGCGAAGGTCGGAGCTCTCGACTTGTCGGCGACGGCCGCCGTAAATCTCGCCGACCAGGCGGAGGCGGGGTCGGAAGCGGCGCGCGAGCCCGGGCAGATCATCGGTGACGCGGTGGCCGGGGGCGCCTGGGAGGTGGTCGATCTGTCACTCACCACCGCGGAGAATCACCCGACCAACTGGCCGACCGATCCACAGTTTCACGTGATACCGATGACGTGGTTCAAGAGGATCCCCGGGCCCAACGGGACGAATGGAGCAGTCGAACCATCCGACGCGGCGGTCCAGCGGTACGAGATCAACGAGCACACCGCGACGCAGATCGACTTTCCCCCCCACTTCATCCCACCGCCGGGCCTGGACATTCCCCGCGCGCCGGGGAGCCGTTGGGGGCTTGTGACCGGCGACAAGATCGAGCTGGCCGCGTTCATGGGGCCGGCGGTGGTCGTCGACGTGCGGGACCTGCTAAACAGCAACCACACCGCCGGAGTCAGCGCGCATATCACCCGCGATTGGCTTCTGCAGTGGGAGCAGCGCTACGGGCGCTTTCGGGCGAACGAGGTTCCAATGTGGTTCTCCGGCTACACAGACCGGTACTACCGACCGTTCCCCGACAACGACCGCTTCCAAGACCGCATGCTCTGGAAGCCGATTGTCGAGAAGTCCGAGCCGGGATGGGTGGCCGCGGACCCCGGCGCCGTCGAGCTTCTGCACGAGCGGGGGGTGCGGCATGCGGTCACGGACGCCCCCAGCTGGGGAGCGGTCGAGGACGGCCAGCCGGGTCATGTGGCGGGGCTCAGACACGGGATGACCTGGACCGAGGGCGCCACCAATCTCGGGAGCCTGCCGGTTCGGGGCGCGTTCTACATAGGATCGCCCTACAAGGTCAAAGACCAGCAGGCCGCCATCGCCCGGGCGTTCGCGATCAAGGCGGCCGGCGCCTCGCCGGCCCGAGCATCCGCACCGCTGCGACTGTAAAACTTCGGGCCCCGGGCCGCGTGCCGACTACAACCTGGTCTCGACCAGCACGCTGCCGTTGCGGTAGGCCTCGCAGGCGCGCTCCCAATCCCCCTTGGTGCGGCGGAGATCACCCAGGATCCGATATGTCGCAGCCAGCTCGACATGGGCCTCGACCTTCTTGTAGAGCTCGATCGCCTGGTGAAGGTGTCGTTCCGCCCGGGTGGGAAATAGCGACGCCTCCACCAAGCTCATCTCGCGATGGGTCAGGGCCAGCTCGGCCACATCACCGCTTTCGCCCAGGAGCTCGAGCGACTGCCCGAGCAGGCGCCGGCTCTCTTGGAGGTCTCCCGTCACGCGCGCGATGCGAGCAAGCTCGTTGACCGATCTCGCCTCGTCGATCGTGCTCGCAGTCTGTCTGAAGATTTGGCGCGCCGAGCGAAGCTCCTTGCACGCATCTTCATTCTCGCCCTGCCGGCTGAGCGCAAAACCGTGCCCGAGGTGGCAATGGCCGAGCTCGTTGACCAGCTCGAGCTGCCGAAAGATGTCCTCGGCGCGCCGAAGAGCCTCCCGCGCCTCTTCGTATCGCTCCTCTGAAAGATGGACGTGGGCGACGCTCATATGCATGCTGCCCAGTCGCTCGAGATCTTCGACTTTGGGAGCGAGGACCAACGCCTCGTCGGCGGCCGCTGAGGCTTCCTTGTAGGCGCCGGATTCGAAGTAGGGACCGACCAAAGAGGCATGCACCTTGAGCAGCGAGGTTGGGTCGCACAGACCGCTTCTCCTCAGCCATTGCAGCAGATTCTCGAGCAGGTAGATTGCGTACCCAACGTCGCCCAGCCGCCTCACGCACGCCGCCTTGCCGACGATGGCGTCGACACGCGCAGTGATCGGCTCGTGCTGAAGGGTTTCGTGGGCCTGTTCGTACAGGGACATCGC
The DNA here is from genome assembly GCA_013817045.1 of Actinomycetota bacterium. Classification (GTDB taxonomy): domain Bacteria; phylum Actinomycetota; class CADDZG01; order CADDZG01; family WHSQ01; genus JACDDL01. Next base: position 8,859 of record JACDDL010000070.1, read on the forward strand.
CTTATCGAAGTCGCCGCTGCGAAGCTCACACAGCGCTTTTCCCTCTTGAGCGCGGGCCTGCACCTTCGCCAGCCTGTGTTCCCTGGCCTCCTTGGCAACGTGATTGAAAGCCGAACGCGCGGTGCGCAGGTGGCCGCGGGACGCCTCTCTCCGGGCCGTCTGAAGCTCGAGCTCGAGGCGAGACAATAGATCAGGGGGCCGTCCGGTGGCCAGCTCTTCCTCCGCCACGCCCAGTTTGGCCGCGATGTGCTTCAGCGCTTCGTCCGAGGGCTGGCGTCGCCCCGCTTCGATCGTGCTGACGTAGGCGTGTGTGTAGCTGGGCTCGGCAAGCTCCTTCTGAGTCAACCCTTTGTCCATGCGCAGCTTTTTGACGCGATTCCCCAGGGTCACAGGATCCTCCTCCGCCTATCAGATCCGGTTTTCGTCCCGAGGACGTTACCAGCCCCAAGCGCCGGTTCGGCCCGATACCCTAAGCTTCGAGCCGTGACCGGCTCTGTGCTAGACGCCATAGGAAACACCCCATTGGTGGAGGTGGACGGGGTCTGGGTGAAGCTCGAGTATCTGAATCCCTCGGGGTCGATCAAGGCCCGCATGGCCAGATACATCGTCGAACGAGCGGAGCGAGAGGGCCTGCTTCACCCGGGCGACACCATCGTCGAGGCCAGCAGCGGCAATACCGGAAACGCATTCAGTATGGTCGCGGCCGTCAAGGGCTACGACATGCTCGTCGTCATGCCCGAGGGCATGAGCAAGGAACGCGCCGCCATCTCACGCGCCTTCGGCGCCGAGGTGTTGTTGGTCGGGCATTTTCACGTCAACGAAGCGCTCGCCAAGGCGAAGGAGATGGGCGGCAAACCGGGCTACTTCTGCCCTGCCCAGTTCGAATCGGAGTGGAACGTGGAGGAGAATCGGGTCTGGTTGGGTCAGGAGATTCTCTCGCAGCTCCCCGAGGGACTGATCCCAGATGCCCTCGTCTCCGGAGTGGGAACGGGCGGCACCCTCATCGGGGTTGGTCAGGCGTTTCGAGCGGTGAACAGCGCCGTTAGGTTGGTCGGCGTCGAACCGGACGAATCCTGCACGATTCTGTGTGGGGAGACCGGCAAACACGCAATCGAAGGCATCGCGGATGGCTTTGTCCCAGGAATCTTCGCCCGCCATCGAGGGATCGTGGACGAGCTCATGACCGTCGAGAGTGCCGAGGCCCTTCAGGTCATGCGAAGCCTTGCCAAGGAACACGGCATCTTCGTCGGGCCCAGCTCGGGAGCGCACTTGGTGGCGGCACAGCGCGTCCGAGCCTCGAACCCCAATATGACCTGCATAGTGACCATGTTCTGTGACGAAGGTGAGAAGTACCTGAGCGAGTACTGGGGAGTCGACTAGCGAACGGGCCCGGCCAATCCCAGGGCGCGCCGATCGGCTCCGCTACACTTACCGAGGATGAAGATCCTCTACGCAACAGACGGGTTTCCAGCCTCGGTCGCCGCAGGTCGGCTCATCGCGGAAGTTGCCGATCCCAAACGAGCCGAGACCTCCGTTGTTTCGGTAGTGCCTCATGGGTCACGTCACCTTGAACACGTTCCCCTCCAGCTCGACCCCATCGAGGCCCGAAGGCAGCAGTGCCTCGAGATAGTCGGCGCCGCCGCCCGCCTGCTGGAGGCAAAGGAGTTCAAGGTCAAGGAGGAGTTCCTCGAAGGAGATCCGAGCGACGAGATTCTTGGATTGATCGAGCGGGAGCGGCATGAGCTCACCGTCGTTGGATCCGGCAGCCGGAGTTGGCTGGGTAACATCCTGCTCGGCAGCGTGAGCACGGCGGTCCTTCACGCCTCGCCGTCGTCCGTCCTCGTGGTGCATGCCTATCAAGGCGGGGGCGCGCCTCGCATATTGATCGGAGCCGACGGCTCCGGCGGTGCAGAGCTTGCCACCCAGAACGTGATCGAGTTCGCAGACCCCGAGCGCTGCCAGGTGGAGGTGGTGTCGATCATCCGTCCACCGGAGAAGTCCTTGCAAGTCGGCGATGAATCTCGAACCTCGGAGGTAACCGGACGCGTGGACGACGAGATCACATCCGAGGCGCGTGGCGGCGCAGAGCAGCTGCAAGCCCTGCTTCACGATGCTGGCTTTCACGCTCGCGCCCGAACGGCTCTGGGCCATCCCTCGGAGCAAATGCTGCACGAGGCGCAGGCCGATGACGTCGCCCTCATAGCTCTCGGCGCCACCGGCCGCGGCAGAGCAAGACCTCCTGGGATGGGTTCGGTGAGCGATCAGGTAGTTCGGCACGCGCGAGCAACTCTTGTGGCGCGCCGGACGCCCGCATAAACGGCCGGGAGACCTTCAACACAGGAGAGCGATATTCGTCGGCTTCGAGGCAAACTCAACGGGCGTTCGCGCAGCCAGCGGGTTCGGGCAACGCTGAACGACGGTCGCATCGTAGAGGGCTACAGGACGCCCGGCCCGCTTCCGACCGAAGATGGGTTCCTCGAGCTCTCCCAGGTAATCCGGGTGTGCGATCTGGAGGACAAGGAGCTCGTCAGTACACCGATGGACCACTTCATCCCTGCCTCGAAGATCACCGAGGTCGACGAAGGTGTAGCCGCCGGTCGTCGACGGAACCGCCCTTCTTGATTACAGAGCTCACCCTGCTCAAAGAACCAGCCCAATAGATCAACTACTCCAGCATCCTCTCGAGGTTCTTCAAGCTGGTGGCGGAGTCCCGGAGCGGATCGGCTGCGTCGTCCTGCTCGACTATGTAACCGGTGGTACCGGCACGCGCGGCGGCGAGCAGCATCCTGTCCCATGGAAGAGTCCCCTCCCCCACCGGCCGGTCCTCTCGTCCGGGACCAGGGGCCATGTCCTTCACGTGCACTAGGGGGACGCGACCCGGGTGACGATCGAGCAACTCGGCCGCGTGGACCCCTGCGTACTCCGCCCAGTACAGGTCGAGCTCGAACTCCACGAGCTCCGGATCGGTTCGCTCCACCATGGTCTCCCAAAACGATCCCTTCCCTGCAGGGGCGAACTCGCCGGCATGATTGTGGTAGGCAAATCGGAGTCCGGCTGCCCTGCAGCGCTCGCCGCAGCCATTCAGCATCGTTGCGATCTCCGACGCCCCCTGGTCGTCCATCCGGGCGTCATCCGGAGGAGAGGGCGCCACCGCATACGAGCACCCGAGGATGTGGAGCTCGTCGAGGACTTGGTTCGCATTTTCCATCCAGTAACCCAAGGGCACATGTGATGCGATCGCCCTGAGCCCAACCTCGTCGAGCGCCGAGCGAAGGCGTCCCAGACCGACGCCGGCGTAACCCGCGAACTCGATCGCCCGGTAGCCCATGCCGGCCACCTGGGCGAGGGTACCCAGCATGTCTCTTCCGGCAAGTTCCCTTACCGTGTACATCTGCAGAGCGACGGTGTGGTCGGCCATCTAGAAAGTTGTCTCGAGCGCCACGGCCCTGCCGGCCGCGGCGGACTCTTTTGCCCGAAGTGCTATCTCGAGCACATGGCAAGCCTGTTCGGCGGTCAGTACCGGCTGCTCCTCGCCCCTCAAACAGGCAACGAAGTGAGCGGGGCCCATCCCGATGAGATTGTCCACAGGGCCCGGGGCTGAGGGCGTTTCCACCCGCCATCCCTCTGCGTCTTCGTTGTCCTCGTCTCTTCTGTAGACATCGACAGACGCCTCGGGATCGAACCATCCCCCCTGCCCCAAGCTGATGCTCCCCTCGGTGCAGTGAACCTCGATGACCGGGGCACGAGAGGCCGGGACCGCGAAGCTGGTGATCAGCTGCGCCATCCCGTCCGGGAACTCGAGCTGAAGCAAGACTTGATCGAAGGTGCG
>JACDDL010000254.1 GCA_013817045.1 Actinomycetota bacterium
AGGCATAGCCGCCTCTGAGAATGCCGGGGGATGTTCTGAAGGGGCCGCGGGAACTTGTCGCCGTTCCTCGGCGACAAGGAGAAAGCGCTGGTCAACGGCCTGAACCGAATAAATGCACCCCACAGGTGTAGTCACCCGGCTACCGCGCCCCGACTACAGGACGGGTTAATCTTCTTGATGGAGCGAATCTCCGATGAGCCACAACATGGGCGGCCATAACCCCACGAACAGAGCTCGCCTTTCTGCATTACCTCGCTCGTCCTGATCGACGGTTTTGGCCCGGATCCACAAACCGATACAGAGGCCGACCGACGCCAGTGAGGAGGTCTGCAGATGCCACGCCCGCAGCCCGATGTCGTGCAGTCTCTCGATGAGCATCGTTGAGTTATACCCGCAGCTGGGTAAGTATTCTTCATGTCTCGGACCGGCTCCAGCACCCGAACGCTTACGGCCCTGGTCCGGTGGCCTTTCGGGGTAGGTCTCACGTCCTGGCGGTACATGTGGCGGACGACGCCGATGCGGCGTTTGGAGATGGAGGAGCAAGCCGGCCGGAGCGAGCCTCCGCCGCTTCCGGAGCAAGTCGAACTTGGGGACGCATTGCTCCCCGAACAGGGTTTCGGCCCCCTCTTCCATCGGCTCTATCGCGTGGCGATCGAGGAGGCAAACCTGCGAGCCGCAGAATTGATGGGTCGCATCCAAGTCGACCCCAATGCCGTCTCCCCCAAGGAGTTCGCTCGCTTCCACAAGGTAGATGGAGCTTCCGGCCGTATGCACCTCGGCGACGACTATCTCATCCATATGCCGGGCCCGTGGAACGGGCCCGTCCGGGTCGTCGATCTGACGACGCATTCCTTCCGATTTATGACTCTGAAAGGTCATTTGGAAGCGGGTCAGATCGAGTTCCGGGCAACCGACGATGTTGGTCTCATCTTCGAGATCGAGTCATGGGCGCGTAGTGGCGATCGTCTGTCCCACGTTCTGTACGACAATCTGCGCATGGCCAAGGAGATCCAGCTGCATATGTGGACATCGACCCTGGAACGAGTCGTCAAGGTATCTGGAGGTGTGCGACACGATCTCATCAGAGTCGAGACGCACCGAACCGTGGTCGATGGCCGACCTTAGGGTCCTCTCCGCGCTCGATCATCGCGCCGCCCTCAAGAAGTTGAGTGCTCGTGACCTCAACTTCGACCCCCTAGCCCTTCCTCGCCTGAGACACGAGTCGGGTTGGCACGTCGACCACTATCGGGTCTGTCTTCCCCCCGAGCCGCCTGGGGAGCCCAGCGCTGGAGGCTCCTGGTCGGTGGCTCGCGAGCTCAGCGCGGCATACGAGTTCGTCGATCCCGCCTTGGTGCGTGCCTATTACGATCCTCGCGAGCCGTTCGAAGGTCGCACCATGCTCCTCGAGGTTCGGTTCTGGGGCTTGCGCATCTACACCGGGGTCAGGGTCGGGGGCGACCACGACGGATACCGAGTGGAAGGCCGGCGGGAGGCCCGCATCTGGGTTTGGAACTACCGAACGCTGGCCGGGCACTTCGAGAGGGGTCAGATCGATTACGAGGTGAGGAAGTGGCTCGACAACGGAGACGTTGAATTCCGCATCGATGCAGTATCGCGTCGCACGACTGCCGGGCACCCGCTGGTCGACCTGGGTTTTATGTTCTTTGGGAAGTCAAGACAGAGGCGGTTCGCCCGGAACGCTTGTACGCGCATGGCACATATCACGCAGGCGGTGCTCGACGGAAGCGTGGGCCTACCTCCGACGCAGCGCGACGGCGATCTTGCCTCATGCCCTGGGCGGCCGCACTCTTTCCGCGTAAAGAAACCACGCTTCCATGTCCGCCGCTCGACATGACTCAAAATAGCGGGGCGAGCAAGTCGAATCGGCCGTTCCCGGGTCGGAGGAGTTTCCATCTAGAGGCTCCGACTACCCTATGGTGGAGACTGAGAGGTCACTTTAATTACGATCCTGCATGGAAGCCAGAGCGTTCGCGACCAGGAGCAACGCGGTCGGCCGACCCTCTGTAGGGAACGTGGGCCACAGTCTCAGAACCCACTCCGCCATGAAGCGAGGCGAGCCCTCGAGATTCTTGGCGGCCTCTCGCAGCAATTGAAGCTCGCCCGCGTCCAGAGCGACAACCTGGTTTACGCGCGCAGACTGCTCCTCAGAAAAGGGATGGCAGTGCCCGACACCTCCGCCGGGCCTGCACGGTTCGATCCGTGTGACGAAGTTCCACCTTGGGCTTCCTCTCGTTATCGTTAGGGGGCAATGAGGGACGATAGCGGTGACCTGCGACAAGGAACGGGGCAGTTGGTGACGACGACTTTCTTCGAGATAGGCCAGGGGGTCCGCTGGCGGGGCAGCCGCTGGCGCGTAATGGGCGAGGAGGAGGGCGGGTTCATCAGCCTCGTCGGCGTCGAGCCGGCGAACCGGGATCTCCAGGTCACCCCCCTCCCCAACTCCCACCCTTCACCAGACGATGTGCACCCAATTTAGGGAGGGCCTGCGACAATTTCATTGGTGGTGGACCGCAATATTCAAACTCCTTTAATTCCTTCACTCACCGTCCGTAGAGCCGTCTGCAGAGGCGCTGACTCAGACATCGCGCGACCTCTCTTCGGCCAACCGCTCAAACGTCTGAGTCGCTTCGATCCGGGAAGGCGGCTTCGAGAACATTCCCTCGACCACATCGTCCACGTCGGGAAAGCCGCTCGCGGAAATTAGTTCGGCAGCCTCGCGGAAGTCATAGTCCGTCCGTCTCAAGCTGACACCCGGCCCCAAAAGGGTCCAATATGCGCCTGGCCTCCCTTCGTAAGGCATGCCGACACTCCCGGCGTTCACAATCCGAACGTCGTCCACTGACCGATCGAATTGCATGTGGGTATGGCCGCACACAATGAGGCGCTGATCGACGCCGGTTAGGGCATCCCGCAACCTTTGTTCAGAGGTCTGCTCGGTGATGATCTCTTCGTCGCTTCTTGGCGAGCCGTGACAGAAGAGGACAGATCCCAAGCCCTCAATTTCCAGGTCGGTTGTCTCGGAGAGACTTGCCAGGAAGTCCCTCTGTTCCTTTGTGATCTGGCGCGCAGCCCATTGATCCCGGAGGAACCAGATGTCCTCTTCATCGGGCGCGGGCGGTAGTGAGCGATCGTAGTGAGCAACCATCTCTCGATCCGCATTCCCCCGAATAAAGACCGCTTGATCGCCCAACCCCATGAGGCGCTCGATTGTCTCGCGCGGCATCGGACCCGACGCCACGTCTCCCCCAACAAGGATGAGCTCGACATTGATCCGATCGATCTCTCTCAAGACCGCCTCCAGCGCCGGAAGATTGCCGTGGATGTCGTAGATCGCTGCGACTTTGATGGCATGCTTCATCCTGTCCGGGTCCCCCCTTCGTCACCCGCGCGGTGAGCGACATAGTTCGTCCAGTTCCCACCGGCCCACTCGACCCATTTGGCGGCCGTGGAGGGCGAGAGGTTGAGCATGTCGCCAAGGACAGAAGCGGGAACCTCGGATGCCAGCTGCAAGAGCGCAGCCCGTCGCTGGGCGCGGCATTCGACGCCAAGCGCGCCGAGACGAACACGCAAGTAATCCGGATGCTGATGACGTCCCGCCTGGCGTCCGGGAAACAGCCATTCGGTCGTGTGGAGCTTTCCGCCGATCCCGATCTGACGGCGCCATGGGAGATCGAGCAGAAGAACACCGAGGGTGAAGGGTGCATTTATTCGGTTACCCCGTCTGAGCTGCTCATTTGCGCAGCGGCAATACGTAGTTGCAGCGATCACTTGATAGACAAGAGGTCCGATCTGACAGCGACCCTTGAAAC
>JACDDL010000255.1 GCA_013817045.1 Actinomycetota bacterium
ATGCAGGGGCGGTGGTGATCGCGGCGCTGGAGCCCTACACCGAGCGGGTGTTCCAGGCGGCCCGAAGCCACGGCCGGCGGGAGCCCCACCAGGCCTACGCCGCAGACGCCCTGGTGGAGCTGGCCGAGCACGCCCGGGCCTGTGATCGCGAGCCCTCCTCTCAGGGCCCCAAGGCGACCGTGCACGTCGTAGTCGACCACGGGGCGCTTATCCGGGGGGCAACCGAGCCCGGCGAGAGCTGCGAGATCCCCGGGATAGGCCCTGTCCCGGTTGCAACCGCCCGGGCCCTGGCCGCGGATGCGTATTTGTCTGCGCTGGTTACCGACGGCAGCGACATAAAGGCGGTTTGCCACCTCGGGCGCAACATCCCCTCCCGTTTGCGCACCGCCATCTCCATGCGGGACCGGACCTGTGTGGTGCCCGGCTGTGACGTTGCTCACCACCTCGAGATCGACCACATCCAAGCCGTATCAGATAGAGGACCGACGCGTCTCGACAACCTCGCAAGACTGTGCCGCTGGCACCACTACCTGAAGACCCATCGCGGCTACCGCCTGTCCGGCGGGCCTGGTTCGTGGCGCTTCTACAACCCCGAACAGGCACATCCCGGGAGATCGCCGGACACCCCGACCGAATCCGGCAGCGCCCGCCCTCCTTGAATCCCCGTGAACTTGGGACGACGTGGCGAGCGGATGCCGGGCGCCGGTGCTCTTCTCCGCTCGACTTGCCGGTCAAGAGGCGCGCTTTTCCCCAGGTGTCGCTACGACTCGGAGAACAGGGTCAGGTCCCGTGATCGACGGCCCGGAGCGCGCCGTTTGTGGCGGCGGTGGCGAACTCGTTGGCCAGGTGTCGGCGCCCGTCGTCGCTGTCGCCGAGGTTGATGTTCACGAGGGTTGCTGCGGCCCGCGCGCCCGCCTCGGCGAGCAGCGCTCCCGCGGCGGCGTCTCCTCTCAGGTTCGGATTTCCCTGGACGGCCACCTTGCCGGCGAGATCTGCGACTTCGGCCGCTGCTTCGGCGATGGCCAGGGGGATGTCTGCCGCCGCCGACAACGCCGAACGGACGGCTGTGCGCCGCTCCTCGGGATGCGGTTCGCGCGGCAGCGCGCCGGCGGCCAGGACCTCCGCATAGGCGCGGGCGTCGGCCTCGGCAAGGGGGGCGACGCTCAGACGCAGTCTGTCGGCGCGCGCGATGATCTCGGGGCCCCTTTCGAGCCGATCGCCGGCGAAGCGCGCCGCCATCGCCGTCAGGGAGGCGGCCATGGCCACCGCCAACGCGGCCGCAGCGCCGCCTCCCGGAGTCGGCGCTCGAGACCCCATCCGCTCGAGGAAGTCTCCTAGGGGAACCTTGAGATAGTCGTAGTCGGGCTCCGTGACTTCCTCCGGAGTCACGTCAGCCGTCCGCTGCTTGTTCGTCAGAGAAGAACTTTGTCAGCGCGCCGGCTACCTCTTCCGGCGCATCCTCCATGCAGAAGTGTCCGGCTTCTGGGATCAGACTCAGCTGAGACCCGGGGATGAGAGCGTGAAGCCGGTCGGCGATGGCCCGGTTGAGCCAGGCGTCCTTCTCGCCCCAGATGATCCCCACGGGAGTGCGCAGACTCTCGAGCTTCGGTTCGAAGTCGGCGGTGTGGTCTTCGTTGAACTGCGCGACCTTCTGAAGGTAGGCCGCTTGACCCTCTCGCCCCTTCCATCGATTCTGATAAGCGTCAAAGGCTGCATCATCGAATGTCTTGTAGACCGCGGTTCTCAGATGCGTTGCAACAATTTGCTCGTAGAGGTGCACGGGCATCGTTTGGTACGCCGGAAGATGAGCCTGTATGTGTCTTGTCGTGGGCGTGATCCAAGGCCGCAGGGCAACCGCGTCGATCAGGGCGATGCGTCGAAATGCGCATCCATGCAGTAAGTGGGCGCGCAGAACCGCGGCGCCCCCGATGTCGTGCCCCGCAACCGCCGGTTCGTCGAGGTCCCAGAATTCGAGGAGTTGGGCAAGAAGCTCTCCCTGTGCGCGCACCGAGACGTCGGCGTCCGGCGCGGGAGAGTCACCGTATCCCATGAGGTCGTACACGTAGACCGTGAACGTGTCCGCCAGGACCGAGGCCACATATCGCCACAGATAGGACCAAGTTGGCGTCCCGTGCACCAGAACGACCGGAGGCCCGTGACCCAGGCTGTCGACGGCGATGGTCCCCATGGGAAGATCGGCGCGCCGACTGAGACGCCAAGTCCGTGTACTCTCGGCGCCGCTCAATAAAGCCCCACTATGTCGCCGCTGTCGTCGATGTCGATCGCCTCTGCAGCGGGATGTGAGCTCAGCCCCGGCATGGTGCGCATGTCTCCACAAATGAGATAGATGAACCCGGCTCCGGCCGAGACCCGTGCCTCGCGCACGGGCAGAGCCCAACCTGTCGGCGCGCCCTTGAGCTTGGGATCGGAGGACAGCGACAGGTGCGTCTTTGCAATGCAGACGGGCAGTCCTCCAAAGCCCTGAGCCTCGTAGAGGTCGAGCTGCCGGGCCGCGGCGGGGTCATAGGTCACCCTCGCCGCGCCGTAGACCTTCGACGCTACAGCTTCGATCTTGTCGCGCAGGCCGGCGTCGTCTGGGTAGAGATGCCGGAAATCGCTGGGCTCATCGGCGGCTTCGGCAACCGCCTCGGCCAGCTCTGTCGCACCCTTGCCCCCGTCGGCGAAATGGGTGCAGACCGCAACCCGTGCGCCCTCCTCGGCGGCGATGGCACGGATGGCATCGTGCTCGGAGGCATGGTCGGTGGGAAACGAGTTGATCGCAACGACCGCCGGTATCCCGTGCAGCCGAATGTTTGCGATCTGCTTTCGCAGGTTGTCGCCGCCGGCATTCACGTCGCCGGGGTTCTCCGCCACCATCTCCGGCGGCAGGGGCTTGCCCGCCGTCACCTTGAACCGGCCCGAGTGGGCCTTCAGCGCCCTCACCGTCGCAACCACCACCGCGGCGTCGGGACTGAGGCCTGAAGTGCGGCACTTGATGTTGAAGAAGCGCTCGGCCCCCATGTCGGCGCCGAAGCCGGCTTCGGTGAGGAGATAGTCCCCGGTGTGCATACCGATGAGGTCGGCCACGATCGAGGAGTTGCCGTGGGCAATGTTGCCGAAAGGCCCCGCGTGAACGAGCACCGGGGTGTTCTCGAGCGTCTGCAGCAGGTTGGGTTTGATCGCCTCCCGCATCATGACCGTCATCGAGCCGGCGGCCTTTATCGCTTCGGCGGTCAGTGGATTGCCGCTGAGATCGTTCCCGAACACGATGCGACCCAGGCGACGCCGCATGTCTTGCAGGGAGGTGGACAGCGCAAGCACCGCCATGACCTCCGAAGCGGCGGTGATGTCGAAGCCCGTCTCTCTGGGTGTTCCGTCCTCGCGAGAGCCCAATCCCGCGACGATGTTACGCAGCATCCGGTCGTTGACGTCGATGACCCGCTTCCACGTGAGGCTGTAGGGGTCGATGTCGAGGCCGCCCTTCCGGTGAAGGGCGTTGTCGACCATGGCCGCCAGGAGATTGTGTGCCGCGGCGACTGCATGCATGTCGCCGGTGAGGTGGAGGTTCACCAGCTCGAAGGGAACCACCTGGCTGTAGCCTCCGCCGGCGGCTCCACCCTTGATGCCGAAGGTCGGTCCCATCGATGCCTGGCGTACGGCGACGGTCGCCCGTTTGCCGATATGCCGGAAGGCCTGTCCGAGGCCGATCGTCGTCGTGGTCTTGCCCTCGCCGAGTGGCGTCGGGGTTATCGCGGAGACCAAGACGTATTTGGCCACAGGCTTGTCCGCCAGCTCCTCGATTGCGTCGAGCTTGATCTTGGCGA
>JACDDL010000256.1 GCA_013817045.1 Actinomycetota bacterium
GGGTGCTCGACTTCTACCTCAGCGCGAAAGGAACCGGGGTCAAACCGATCATCGGCATGGAGGGCTATCTCTTCCTGGGCGACCGGCGGGAGCGGCCGGGCCAACGCGACAACTCCGAGCGAACCTGCCACCTCACGCTGCTGGCCGCCGACGACGCCGGCTACAGGAACCTCGTCAAGCTGTCTTCGAAGGCATGGCTCGAGGGCCACCATTACCACCCCCGTTCGGATCATGAGCTCCTCGCCGAGCACTCCGAGGGGCTCATCTGTCTTTCGGGGTGCCTGTCGGCCGAGATACCCAAGCTGATCGTGGCCGGTGACCTGGCCGGGGCGCGCCGGAAGGTCGCCCAGTACCGGGAGGTCTTCGGGGATCGCTTCTATCTCGAGCTGCAGGATCACGGCATCGCGGTCCAGGCGCCGCTCAACGACGAGCTGGTGGCGATCGGCAAGGAGATGGGCGTCTCCTGGGTGGGCACGAACGATTCGCACTACACCCACAAGTCAGACTCCGGCGCCCACGACGTCTTGCTCTGCATCAACACCGCCACCGAGCTGGCCGATCCACAACGGTTCAAGTTCGACTCGGACGAGTTCTATCTGAAGACCCCCGAGGAGATGGCCGAGACATTCAAGCGCTGGCCGGGCGCCTGCGAGACGACCCTCGAGATCGCGGATCGGTGCAACGTGACATTGTCGATGGGCGAGCCGGTGCTGCCCCGTTACGAGGTGCCGGACGGCAAATCCCTCGGCGCCTACCTTCACCAGCTGGTGTTCGAGGGAGTCGACCGGCGTTACGACGACGTGACCCCGGAGATAAAGGAACGCACCACCTACGAGCTCGACGTCATCTCGAAGATGGGGTTCGAAGGCTACTTCCTCATCGTCCAGGACTTCGTGAACTGGGCGAAGGGGCAAGGCATACGGGTCGGGCCCGGACGGGGGAGCGCGGCCGGATCGATCGTGTCCTATGCGCTGGGCATAACCGAGCTCGATCCCGTCGGGTACGACCTCATGTTCGAGCGCTTCCTGAACCCCGAACGAATAGCGATGCCCGACATCGACATCGACTTCGACGAGCGCCGGCGCGGTGACGTCATCCGCTACGTGTCGGACAAGTACGGCTCCGACCATGTCGCACAGATCATCACCTACGGAACCATCAAGGGTAAGCAGGCAATCAGGGATGCGGCGCGTGTGTTGGGATTCAGCTACGGGGAAGGCGACCGGCTCACCAAGATCTATCCGCCGTTGATCCAGGGGCGCGACGCGGGTCTGGCGCGTGCGCTCGAGAGCGCGCCCGAGCTTCGGGGCGCCTACGAAGAGGGTGGCGCGGCCAAGGAGATCATGGACACCGCGCTGAAGATCGAGAACCTCAAGCGTTCCGCGGGCATACACGCCGCCGGGGTCGTGATCGGCCGCAATCCCCTGATCGAGCACGTCCCTCTGAAACGGGGCGAGCACGGCGAGGTCGTGACCCAATTCGACATGAACGGCATCGAGAGGCTGGGTTTGCTCAAGATCGACTTTCTCGGTCTACGCAACCTCACCGTGATCGAGCTGGCGCGCGACTACGTCGCCAAGAACCAGGGGATCGAGGTCGATGTGGACTCGTTGAGCCTCGACGATCCACGCGTCTACGAGATGCTCAGGAGGGGCGACTCGGACGGCGTCTTCCAACTCGAGTCGGGCGGCATGCGGCGCCTACTGACGCAGCTCAAGCCCGATCGCTTCGAGCAGATCATGGCGTTGATCGCGTTGTTCCGTCCGGGGCCGATGGAGCAGATCCCCGCATACATCGAGCGCAAGAACGACCCTTCGAAGATCGCCTATCTCCATCCGAGCCTCGAGAAGATAACCGAGGAGACCTACGGGATCCTTGTCTACCAGGAGCAGATCGTGCAGATGCTTCAGATTCTCGCCGGCTACAAGCCCGGCCAGGCCGACTACGTGCGAAAGGCGATCGGAAAGAAGAATCGCACGATCATGGCCGCAGAGGAGCCGCGTTTCATCGAGGGCTGCGCCAAGGCGGGGTTGGAACCCGAGGAGGGGCGGAAGCTGTGGGCGCTCATCCAGCCGTTCGCCGATTACTCGTTCAACCGCGCCCACTCGGCGTCCTATGCGTATGTCGCGTACCAGACGGCGTGGCTCAAGGCCCACTATCCGGTCGAGTACATGGCCGCGTTGCTTACCTCGGTCAAGGACCGTAAGGACGACAAGCCCAAGTACCTGCACATGGCGCGCAAGATGGGGATCGACGTCACCATTCCCGACGTGAACTCCTCCGAGCGGGACTTCACGCCGGTGGGGGACACCGTCCGCTTCGGTCTGTCAGCGGTCCGCCACGTGGGCGAGGGGGTTGTGGACCGCATCGTCGAGGCTCGCCGGCAAAAGGGCGACTTCACCTCGTTCTACGACTTCTCTCGCAAGGTCGACTATTCGTGCCTGAACAAGAAGACCGTGGAGTCCCTCATCAAGGCCGGCGCGTTCGAGTCCGTCGGGCATACCCGGAAAGGGGTGCTGGAAGGCTTCGAATCCATCTGCGGCGAGGTGATGGCGCAGCGCCGCCAGGAGGAGGCCGGCCAGTTCTCCCTATTCGGGGCTCTCGTCGCCGACGATACCGGGGCGGCTCAGGCGCAGGAGCGGCCGATCGCGCTCGACGAGTACTCGCGCGAGATGGTCCTGGCGATGGAAAAGGAGGTTCTGGGGCTGTATGTCTCCGATCATCCGCTGCTGGGGATCGACGGACTGCTCGCCCGCATGACCGACACCTCCATAGGGTCGCTGGGGGACCGAAGCCCGGGAGAGGTGGCGGTCATAGGCGGCATGGTGGGCGAGCTGCGCAAGAAGGTGACGCGCCGCGGCGACGTCATGCTGCTGCTCGGGTTGGAGGACCTCACCGGCGCCGTGGTCGAGGTCATCGTCTTCCCCAAGGTGCACGAGCAGTTCTCGGCGCTGGTGCGTCCCGACGCAGTGATTCTGGTGAAAGGCCGCGTGGACCGCGACGCCCGGGACGACTCGGTGAAGATGGTCGCGCTGGAGATCATCGAACCGCAGCTCGGCGCCGACCCTCCGCTGGTGATCAGCCTTGCGGTCGACTCGTGCACGCCCACCACCGTGGAGACGCTGAAGGACGTGCTGGCGAGCCACCCCGGCACCACCCAGGTCTTCTTGCACCTGGCCCGAGGTGCGCACACGACGGTATTGCGGCTGGGGAGCGAATACTGGGTGGACGGAGCGAACGGTCTGCACGCCGAGCTGAAAGCCCTGCTGGGGCCGCGCGCCCTGACAGCGCTCTAAGGAGTTTTTTCCCAACGGAGTCGTAGCGACACCTTTGGAGACCCGCGTCGGCAGAGAGGCGGAGCACCCTCCTGTTGACCGACAAGTCGAGCAGAGAGGGGCATTTCGTTTCCCTGAGAAGTGATGCGTTCGCCACATCCCGGTGACAGAACAAAGGCGCCCGGAGAGCCAAAGTAAGTCGTGCGAAGGTTTCCCGATACCAGCAGGTGATGTTCAAGGAGGGCGGGCGCTGCCGGATTCGGTCGGGGTGTCCGGCGATCTCCCGGGGTGTGCCTGTTCGGGGTTGTAGAAGCGCCACGATCCCGGCCCGCCGGACAGGCGGTAGCCGCGATGGGTCTTCAGGTAGTGGTGCCACCGGCACAGCCGGGCGAGGTTGTCGAGGCGGGTGGGCCCTCCGTCTGTCACCGCCTCGATGTGGTCGATCTCGAGCTGGCGGCCGACGTCACAGCCCGGCACCACACAGGTCCGGTCACGCATCTGTACGGCCGTGCGCAGGCGGGCCGGGATGGTGCGCCCGAGGTGGCA
>JACDDL010000071.1:0-3631 GCA_013817045.1 Actinomycetota bacterium
GCCGGACGCCGCGTGATCGTCACGGGGGGGCCGTCGGAGGTGGGCCTGGCCCAGTCGGTGGCGCGCGCCGGACGGGTTCCTCCTGAAGACGTCCACGCCGGCCGCACCGATCTCTGGGATCTCGCCTGTCTCGTGGCGGCCGCCGGCCGGGTGGTGTGCGGCGACACCGGGATCGCCCACCTTGCCACCGCCCTCCGAACGCCTTCGGTGGTGCTCTTCGGGCCGGCCTCCCCGTCTCACTGGGGACCGCCGCCCGATCGCCCGTGGCACAGAGCATTGAGGGCCAGCCAAGGCATCGGGGATGTCGATCGCGGGAGAGGGAGGCTCCTGGGGATCACCGCGGAGGGAGTGCTCGAGTCGCTGGGCGATCTTCCCGAGCCCGAGTGCACTAGCATCAGGGGCCAAGCTAATTTTCCGAGGCGGTTCGACGTTCAGGGGGTCTGAGATGCCCGAGACCAAGCAGTATCTGGTCGCTGGTGAGTGGAGGTCGGGTCAAGACACCTTCGAGGTGACCAGCCCCTACAACGGCGAGGTCGTTGCACGGGTGGGCAAGCCGTCGGAGGGGGATGTCGAGCGGGCTGTCCAGGCGGCCCACGACATCTTTCCCGAATGCCGGCGGCTGCCGGTCCATGCTCGCGCCGAGGCCCTCATGCACATCTCCAGCCGGCTCGGAGAGCGCCTCGACGAGGTCGCCGGGATCATCACGCGCGAGAACGGGAAGCCGATCAAGTGGGCGAAGTTCGAAGCCGCCCGGGCGGTGTCGACGTTCCGGTGGGCGGCGGAGGAGTGTCGTCACGAGCAGGGAAGCATCATGCGCCTGGACGCCGAGGCGAGCCTCGGCTCACGCGCCGGCCTCATCAGGCGCTTTCCGCGGGGCCCCGTGCTCGCCATCGCCCCGTTCAACTTTCCGGTCAACCTCATGGCCCACAAGATGGCGCCCGCCCTGGCGGTGGGGGCCCCGGTCGTGATGAAACCCGCCACCCAGACCCCCCTCGGCACCCTGCTCCTGGCCGAGCTGTTCGCCGAGACCGACCTCCCACCTGAGATGTGCTCTGCGCTGCCCATCGGGGGCAGCGAATCGGATGCTCTCGTGCGAGACGACCGCTTCGCCAAGATCAGCTTCACGGGCTCGACCGAAGTCGGTTGGGGCATAAAGGAGAAAGCGCCCCGTAAAGCGGTGACGATGGAGCTCGGCGGGAATGCCGGGGTGATCGTCCACTCCGACGCCGACCTCGACAAGGCGGCGCAGCGCGTTGCGTTCGGAGGCTATTACCAGGCGGGGCAGTCGTGCATCTCGGTGCAGCGTGTGCTGGTCCACGCCGACGTGGCAGGCGAGTTCAACGACAAGCTCGTGGTCGAGGTCGAGAAGCTCCAGAATGGCGACCCGATGGATCCCGAGACCGACGTGGGCCCCTTGATCGATCCGGCGGCCCTGGATCGGATCTCGGCGTGGGTTGACGAGGCGGTGCAGCTGGGCGCGGAGGTCCTCACCGGCGCGAAGCGTGAGGACCCCTTCTACCTGCCCACCGTCCTCGCCCGGACCACTCCCGAGATGAAGGTCGTCCAGGAGGAGATCTTCGGGCCGGTGATCACCGTCGCCACCTACACGAGCTTCGAGGATGCCCTCGCCGAGGTCAACAACACGCCCTTCGGCCTCCAGGCGGGAATCTTTACCTCCGACGTCAAGCGATTGTTCCTCGCCCACCGCGAGCTGGAGGTCGGCGGGGTCATCGGAAACGACGTCTCCGCCTTCCGCGCGGATCAGATGCCCTACGGCGGAGTCAAGGATTCGGGCATGGGGCGCGAAGGTCTGCGGTCGGCGATGGACGAGATGACCGACGTGAAGATCCTCGTTCTCTCGGACGTCCCTCTCTAGAGTGCTCCTGCGCAGAGGGCTGAAGATGGTCTGGGCCGCGCCGGGCTCGGTGGTCGGGGTTGTGCTGTCGCCCCTGTTCCGGCGCCGACGCGCCACTCATGGCGTCTTGTTGTGTGAGGGGGCCGACTGGCCGCGCCGCCTGGGATGGCCCTTTCGGGCGATTACCCTCGGCCACGTCGTCCTGTCGGTGGATGTGCTGGACGAGCCGACCCTCCACCACGAGCTGGTGCACGTCCGCCAGTTCGAGCGCTGGGGACCGCTGTTCATTCCGCTGTATTTGCTGGCCTCGGTGTGGGCCCTCGCCCGCGGCGGCCACGTCTACCGGGACAACCGGTTCGAGCGGGACGCAAGACGCCCGGCACATACGGCGCCGGGCGTCCGGTTCGAGGTGGTGAGTCGATGAGCAAGCTGGGCCGCCTGGCGGCTATGGCCGCCTTCACGCTCGTGGCTTGGCGGCGCTTCAAGGCCTCCCGCCGCCTGCCCTGAGTCGCTAGCGGCGGCTCACCGTCTTCCCGTAGGTCATCTGCCGGAAGACGAACAACAGGCCCATGGCGACGAGGATCGAACCGATCCACTCGACACCGCCGCCGTCACCGAAGACCGCTCTCCAGATGTAGCCTCCCGCGACCGCGCCGAGGACGCCGATCGCTATCGTGGCCAGAACCCCTATCGGGTCTCTGCCCGGCATGAGCAACCGGGCGAGAGCACCGACTATCAGGCCGACAACTATGTATTCCAGTAATCCCACTTGCGCTCCTCCCCTGTGAACGAGTAGCGGTAGTGCTACCTGGCGGTGCTCCTGCCGGCAACGGCGCGGTAGATCATCAGAACGATGATCGACCCGATGATTGCGGTAATCCAGGTGGAGAGGTCGAAGAACTCGTCCATCGGTTCGGCGTTGAACAGCACCGATGCCAAGAACCCACCGAGTATCGCCCCCACGACGCCGATGATCATCGTGACGATGATGCCGCCTGGGTCGTCGCCGGGTAGCAGCGCCTTGCCGATTGCTCCCCCGATGAGGCCCAAGATGATCCAAGCAATGATTCCCATGACGCTCCTCCTCTAGGTCTGCCCCGCATTATCGTCTCTAAAGCTACCCAGCGGATGGGGCTGTGAAACGGCAAAGCGAGCAAAAGGAGTCCCCTTTTGGAATTCTTATCCAAGGTGTGCGTCGTCACCGGCGCCTCGAGCGGCATCGGACGCCGCACCGCCCTCGATCTCGGCGCGGGCGGGGCCCGGGTGTGTGTGGCCGCGCGGCGGAAGGAGCGGCTGACGACGCTCGTCGACGCCATGGGCGGCTCGGGGGCGGGGCACTCGTGGGTCGTCGCCGACGTGGCCAAACGGGATGATGTCCGGGCCCTGGCGTCCCATGTCGAGAGACGCCATGGGCGCTGCGACATACTGATCAACAACGCCGGATTCGCCCGCGAGGGCCCCTTCGACGGCCCCGGTGCGGTGGAGGATCTCGAGTTGGTGGTGGGGACCAACTTCTGGGGCACGGTCTTCTGCACCGCCGAGCTCCTGCCGCTTCTGGCGAGGTCGGCGCCGGCCCACGTCGTCAATGTGGCCTCGATGGCGGGCCGCCTCGCCCTTCCCGGCGCGTCGTCCTACTGCGCCTCCAAGTTCGCGGTGGTGGGTTGGTCGGAGGCGGTGCGGGCCGATCTTGCGCGCCGGGGAGTGCGCCTGAGCCTGATCGAGCCGGGATTCGTCCCGACCGAGGGTTTTCCCCAGCGGGCGTTGTCGCGCCACCCC
>JACDDL010000071.1:3641-12650 GCA_013817045.1 Actinomycetota bacterium
CGCCACGCACTCGCCAGCGACGCAGATGTGGCCCGGGCGATCATGGATGTGATAGCAGGGGGCAAAGCGGGGCGTGTCGTGCCGCGTTGGTACCATCTGCTCGAGCTCCCCCGTGTGCTGATGCCGCCCCTGCATCGCTGGGCCCAGGGAAGGGCCGCTGCACGGGCTCCCGGCCTGCCGGGGCCCGACCCGGTGGTTCGTCTTGCACCGGGAGGGGGCCGGGGGCCAGAATCATGAGCGTTTCGGGTGTGCAGATCTGAGCCCTTGCATCTTCCGACGCAAACCGGGGGGAATCCTTGAAGGCATCGCAGCGAGCAACCCGAACTGGTCAGAGAACCGACTGGGACAGCTACTTTCTCAACATCGCGCGTGAGACTGCGTCGCGCTCCAACTGCATGAGAGCGCGCCACGGCGCGGTGATCGTCAGGGCTCGGCGGATCCGGTCGACCGGCTACAACGGGCCTCCCTCAGGGCATGCCCACTGCAGCGACGGTGCATGCCCACGGGCGAGCTCCCAGACGCCCAGTGGTTGGCTGAACGAGAATTGCATCGCGATCCATGCGGAGGCCAACGCCATTCTCTATGCGTCTCCAGAAGAACGCGAAGGGGCGGCGATCTACATAACCGGGGTCCCCTGTTTCGGTTGCGCCAAGCTGATAGCGAACTCCGGCATCGACGAGGTCGTGACCACGGGTGAGGTCTACGAGGGCTGGGACATGGTCCGGAGGTTCCTGTTGGACTGTGGCGTCAGGGTTCGCCTGCTGGGGTGACCGCGAGCCGGCCGAGCTCTGGGTTGGGCCGCACCGGCTTGACCGCCTCGGCCAGCAGGGCCAGTCGTTCCCGCTTCACCGACGCAACCGAGAGCCCCGAGTCGATCAGGGCATCCACGATGCCTGCGCTCGAGCTGAGGACGACGGGCAGGCGGCCCGAGCTGCCTCTGGAGAGTGCGGCGCCCACCGGCAGCGTCACGACCGACAGGTAGAGCCTCTTGCCAGGGGAGAGAACCCGAACGAGCTCTCGAAGAGCGGTCTTAGCATCGGGAATGACCTGCAGACCGTTCGAGCTCACGACTGCGCCGAAGCTGTCGTCCGCAAAGGGCAGATGGTGGGCGTCCGCCTGTACGACCGAGAGGTTGAACGCGCCGCTGTCCTCCGCCGTCTTTTTAGCCTGGGTCACCATCCCGCCGGCGATGTCGACCCCTGCGACGAGGCCGCTGTGGAGGAGCGCGGTCGGCGCCGCAAAGACGCCGGTGCCCACGGGCATGTCGAGGACGGGCATGGCGCCGGCGTCATCCGCGGCGGCGCGTCCTTGCTCGATCAAGAGCTCGGGCATGTGGCCCCCGAAGAGGGGGAACGCACCCCGGACCACCACCCGGTCGTAGAGGCTCCCGGCGGTGGCCGAGTAGAGCAGCCGAATGGCGCTCTGGGCGAGCCTGGTCCTGTGGCGGGGGGCGGACGACCTGTCCATCACGCCCTGCCCGCCACCGCCGCGACGTCGGCATAGCTGCATTCGCCGGGACCCTTGTCGTTGCGAAGCCCTTTGAACGAAGGCGCCCGCAGGCGGTCGCCCGAGGTCAGCTCGCGGAACTCGACGCGGGCGACGAGCTCCGGCCGGATCCATTGCGGGCCCTTGATCGTCTTGCCGAAGCGCCCGGTGCTCAACTGCCTGGTATCGCCCGCAAAGGGGCTGTCGGTCTGCCTGTGGTCACGAAGCTCCGGCACCAGGTCGCGCAGCGCCCTGTCGGAGAAACCGGTGCCGACCGCGCCCAGAAAGCGCAGGCCCTCGTCGGCGTAGGCTCCCACGAGCAGTGCGCCGAAGGTGTCGGAGCGACCCCCCTCACCGGGGGACCAACCGCCGATCACGACATCCGCCTCGAACACCGTCTTGATCTTCAGCCACTCGCGGGTCCGCTTGCCGGGACGATAGGGCGAGCCGAGCTTCTTGGCGACGATGCCCTCGAGGTTCTGCGCCCTGCTGGCCTCCGCCAGAGCCCGGCCCTCGGCGCTCACGTGGGGGGACACCTCCACGATCTTCGACGCCACGACGAGCTCGGCCAGGAGCTCCTTTCGTTCCTCGACGGGGGCATCGAGCAAGGAGCGCCCGTCGAGATAGATGACGTCGAAGACGATGAGGATGACGGGGATCGACTTGACCGCTTTGTCGATGTCGCCGGCGTTCTGCAGATTCATGCGACCCTGCAGGCGTTCGAACGACGGCCTGCCGTTTTCCATCGCCACGATCTCGCCATCCAGGATTGCGTCGCGCGCCACCAGCTGCTCGTGGAGGCGCGACAACTCCGGATAGCCGGCGGTCATGTTTCTGCCACTGCGGGAAACGAGCATGGTCTCCTCGGCGCAGTATGCAAGCGCACGCACGCCGTCCCACTTCGGTTCGAACAGCCAGCGGTCGTCGTCGAACGCCTCGGTCTCGAGCGTGGCCAGCATCGGAGAGAGGGGAGGAGGATCATCGGGGGCCGGGCGTTCGTCTTTGGCCAAAAGGACGATCCAGTCGTCCTTGCCGTCCTCGTGCCGGGTTCGATTGAGG
The DNA here is from genome assembly GCA_013817045.1 of Actinomycetota bacterium. Classification (GTDB taxonomy): domain Bacteria; phylum Actinomycetota; class CADDZG01; order CADDZG01; family WHSQ01; genus JACDDL01. Next base: position 6,186 of record JACDDL010000071.1, read on the forward strand.
TGGTAGACGCCGCGGACGCGCGCTCCTGTGAGTCGAATGCTGAGCTTCCCGTTCTCTTGCTCGAGCACTTCGTAGTCACCCCGGTCGAAGATCCGCACCTCGCCGGCGCCGTACTGTCCTGCGGGGATGGTTCCGCTGAACGATCCGTACTCGAAGGGATGGTCTTCGACGTGGACGGCGAGATGAACTTTGCCCTTGGTGGTAGGGAGGTTCTTGGGCACCGCCCACGACACCAGCACGGGAGTGTCGCCGTTCATCATCTCGAGACGCAGGTCGAAGTGCAGACGCCGGGCGTGGTGCTGATGTATGACGAAGCCGGCCCCGGGGCGCGCGGTTCCCGGATCCACATTCCCATCGACGGCGGGGACGGGTTCGGGTGTCGCTTCGAAGGACCGTTTGTCTTCGTAGGTCTTATCCGGCGCCACTCATCTCCCCGAGTTGCCGTGGAGGTTGGTGCTCCAGTTTAGTTTTCTGGACCAGCCACTGCGCCAATCCGACCCCTCCATAAGGATTGTCCGCTGCCACGCCTTCGTGCTTGGTGAAGACGTAGATGTCTCGCACTGCGCCCTCCTCCTGCAGCAACAGGCGCCATGCCTTGCGAGCGCGCGGTGAGTACTTGGTGGCGCGCAGGCGAATGTAGGCAAAGGGTCCGGGAGGGAGAGCACAAGGGGGCGCGCCGGTGGTTTCAGACAGCACCGCGGTGGCGTTGCGCGAAGCGATCCGGCTGTGCACTGCTTCGTGGTCCCATGATTCGTGGCGGAACTCGAAGGCGTAACGGTGGTTGTCCGGCAGGGCATGCAACAAACCTGCGAGCCCATCATCATCCCGCGACCGGGTGGGTGGGAATTGGAACAGCACCACACCCAGCCGAGGCCCGAGAACGGCGGCCGAACGCAGGAACTCGTCGAGGAAGTCCCGCTGAGGGCCTTCGGGTGCGATCTGCTTGACATGTGTAAGCCGGCGATGCGCCTTGATAGCGTAGCGGAACTCGTCCGGAGCCGAGTGCGCCCAGCGCGCGTAGGTCTCGTCCGACTGACTGTTGCGAAAGGTGACGTTGATCTCACATGCGCTGAGTATGCCGGAGTAGTGCTCGAGCCATCTGGTGGATGGAAGGCGCGCCGGATAGAAACCGGGGCCGCCGGTGCCGTTGGTCCCATTGCGGGCCCTCCATTCCGGATAGGCCCAGCCCGATGTCCCGATGTAGAGAGCCATACAGGTTGAGCGTACCCGTCCCCGTCCCCGTCCCCTTCCCCGTCCAAGGACGTGTGGTCAGCGCCTCACCACGCGCGCCTTGCGGGGCTTTGCCCCCAGGGTCTCGATGGCGGGCCGTAGGGACTGGCCCGGGCCCTCGGCGACCGGGAGAAAAGGATCGCCCACTTTCGCGATGCGTCCGAAGATGCTTTCGATGTTGTGGTTCTCTATCGTGTCGAGCTCGTGCCACTCGAACGGTGTGGAGACGGTGGCATTCGGCTCCGGCCGCACCGAATAGGCGGCCGCTATGTTGGCCCCTTCCCGGTTCATGTTGACGTCCAGGAACACCTTGCCGGTGCGCTTCGAGACCTCCCACTCCAGTGTGGTCGTCGTGGAATCGGCTTCGTGGACCAGCTCGGAGATTGCGCCGACCACCCCCCGCACCTCGTCGTAGGAGTGGGTACCGTCGAGGGGCAGCATGATCTGGATGCCCGTGGCGCCCGAGGTCTTCGGATAGGCCTGAAGCTCCAACCGGTCCAGCAATATCTTCACGAGCGACGCGACGTATCTCGCTTCCTCGAACCCCGCTCCCTCGGCAGGGTCCAGATCGAAGAATGCATATGAGGGATGCGTTTGGTCGGATCCTCGTGCATGGAGCGGGTGAAACTCGATGGCGCCGAGATTGGCGATCCAGAGCATCTCCAGAGCGTCCCTGACGGTCAGGTAGTTGATGACCTTGGTGTCGGAGTCCGACGGCACCGGAAGGGTCAGCATCCAGTCCGGGGTGTGCTTCGGGGCGTTCTTTTCGTAGAAGAAGCTGCCTCCGACGCCGTTGGGCATGCGTTTCAACGTCAGCGGCCGGCATTCGAGATGAGGCAGCATGGTGTGGGAGACGTTGAAGTAGTAGGTGAGGAGGTCCCCCTTCGTGAAACCCTCCTGGGGCCAGTACACCTTGGGCAGATTGGAGAGGCGGACCTCGCGCTCCCCGGCCCGGGCGATCCAGTGCTCGCCGTGCCGGACCACGGGGAGCTCGGTGGGCCAGTCGATCGTGGTCAAGGCCATATGGGCTCGCTAGAGCGTGAGCGCCTACTCGTCGTCGGCGGCCTGCGAGGACGCCTTGGCTTTGATGGCATCGAGTATGGGCGCGTTCTGCAGCGTCGAGACGTCGCCAAGCTCCTGGCCTGTGGCGACATCCCGCAGCAGGCGGCGCATGATCTTGCCCGACCGGGTCTTGGGCAGATCGTCGGTGAAGATTATCGAGTGGGGGCGGGCCAGTTTCCCGATAACCTTTGCCACGTGCCCACGCAACTCCTGCATCAGGTCATCGTCGCCTTCCACTCCGCTCTTCACGGTGCAGAAAGCCACTATCGTCTCGCCCTCCTTGGGGTCCACGCGTCCGACCACAGCGGCTTCCGCAACGTCGGGGTGATCAACCAATGCCGACTCGACCTCATAGGTTGAGATCCGGTGGCCGGCGATGTTCATGACGTCGTCTACGCGACCCAGAAGCCAGTAGTAGCCGTCGTCGTCCAACTTGGCGCCGTCTCCAGGAAAGTACACGTCGTTGCCGAAACGCTCGAAGTAAGTTTCGACATAGCGGTCGGCGTCGTTGAAGATCGTCCTGAACATCGCGGGAACGGGACGTTTCAGCACAAGGTACCCGCCTCCGCCGGGCCCCACGGGCTCGCCCGACTCGTCGACGACGTCGGCGAAGGAGCCGGGGAACGGCTTTGTCGCCGATCCCGGCTTGAGTGTGGTGAGTCCCGGTAGCGCCGAGATCACGATCTGCCCGGTCTCGGTCTGCCACCATGTGTCTACGACCGGGGTCTTGCCGCCTCCGATGAACTCCTGATACCAGATCCATGCCTCCGGGTTGATGGGCTCGCCTACGCTTCCCAGCACCCGTAGGGAGGAAAGGTCGTGCTTCTGCGGATAGTCGACACCCCACTTCATACAGGAGCGGATCGCGGTCGGCGCGGTGTAGAGGATGGTGGCTCGGTGGTCTTCGATGATCGACCACCATCTGTCTTTGTCGGGATGGTCCGGTGCGCCCTCATACAAGATCGAAGTGCATCCATTGACGAGAGGTCCGTAGACGATGTAGGAGTGCCCCGTCACCCAGCCGATGTCCGCGGCGCACCAGTAGACGTCGCTTTCGGGCTTGATGTCGAAGATGTAGTGGTGGGTGGAAGCAACCCCGGTGAGGTAGCCGCCGGTTGTGTGGACGATACCCTTTGGTTTTCCTGTGGTGCCCGACGTGTAGAGGATGTAGAGGATGTCTTCGGCGTCCATCGGCTCTGCAGGGCAGTCCGCAGACGCCGCCTGGACGATCTCGGAATAGACGACGTCGCGCCCTTCGACCATGTTCACGTCTTCATCCGTGCGCTGGACGACGACGACCTTCTCGATTGACTCCGTGCTTTCGAGCGCCTCGTCCGCGTTGTCCTTCAGCGGGACGACGTTGCCCTTTCGGTAGCCGCCGTCGGCGGTGATCAGCACCTTGCACTCGGCGTCGTTGATGCGGTCTCGCAGCGACTCAGCCGAGAACCCACCGAAGACGACCGAGTGCGGCGCGCCGATCCGGGCACAGGCCAACATAGCCGCAGGAAGCTCGGGGATCATGGGCATATAGATCGCGACGCGGTCGCCCTTGGCGACACCAAGGTCCTTGAGAGCGTTGGCGAGGCGGGAGACCTCCTCGTGCAGCTCCCGGTAGGAGACGTCGCGCGTCTCGCCGGGCTCGCCCACCCAATGGTAGGCAACTCTGTCTCCATGCGATTCGAGGTGCCGGTCGAGGCAGTTGTAGGAGGCGTTCAGCTTGCCGCCTACGAACCACTTGTGCCACGGCGGGTCCTGCTCGAGCACGGTGTCCCAGCGTTCGAACCAATCGAGCCGTTCCGCCTGAGACTCCCACCATCCTTCGGGGTCCCTCTCGGCCTCCTCGTAGATTGCCGGGTCGCTTGCATTCGCTTGCTCTGTGAACTCCTTCGGGGGCTCGAATGTCCGCCGCTCCTGGAGGAGAGCGTCAATCGTCTTTTCGACTTCCTTCTCAGGCATCAGGTCCCTCCCATGTCGGCCAGACCACTCAGCGTACTGCCACAATGGGGCCGTGGGAAAATTGGAAGAGCGCCTTCGCACCAGCGCCAAGCGCACGAGCGTCGTTGCCGTCAGGGGTGAACGGGCAACGACCAGAAGCGATCACGTGGCCGGCGAGGAACCGATGGAGATCCGCGCCGGAGGGGCCGGCCAGGAACCGGTCCCGGTGGCGGTCACCATGCGCACGCCGGGCAACGACTTCGAGCTCGCCGCGGGCTTCCTGTTCACCGAAGGCCTGATAGCGCCGCGGGACATCGTCAAGGTCAGCTATTGCGACGCGCTCGACGTCACCCAGGAGTTCAATGTCGTCACGGTACGCCTGAACAAGCCCTTTGATTCTCACGGGCTCGAGCGCAACTTCTACGCGGCTTCGAGCTGCGGCATATGCGGGAAGGCTTCCCTCGACCACGTCGCTCTTCAGTGTCCGGCCATTCCTCCGGGCCTGCAGGTAGGACGTTCGCTGATCACAGAGCTGCCCCACAAGCTGCGTGAGGGCCAGAAGACCTTCACCCGGACCGGAGGCCTGCACGCAGCGGGTTTCTTCGACGCGACCGGGGGGCCCGGCGGGTTGCGCGAGGATGTGGGACGCCACAACGCGCTGGACAAGCTGATCGGCAAGGCGCTGCTCGCCGGCGACTTCAACTGCACGGAACAGATCCTGATGGTCTCCGGGCGCGCCGGATTCGAGATCGTCCAGAAGGCCGCGATGGCACGGGTACCGGTGGTGTGCGCGGTGTCGGCGCCCTCGAGCCTGGCGGTGGATGCGGCCGAACGACTGGGCGTCACGCTCGTGGGCTTTCTGCGAGGGGACGACTTCAACATCTACGCCCATCCCGAACGCATCGACACAAGCTTCTAAGGGGCGTGCGCTAGGGCGAGTCGTGCTCGGTGTCCCCGGCCAGCAGCTGCAGTGCATGCGGGATCAGGGGCAGCACCGCCTCGAGGCTTTCCTCCATGCCCTTGGGGCTCCCCGGCAGGTTGACGATGAGGGTCCGGCGGGCCGCCCCGGCAACGGCGCGCGACAGCGCGGCGAGCGGCGTCTTCTGGAGCCCCGCGGCACGCATTACCTCCGCCAACCCTGCAGCCGGGCGGTCGATCACAGCCTGTGTCGCCTCGGGCGTTACGTCGCGCGGACCGAAACCCGTCCCACCGGTGGTTATCACCAGTGGTATCTCCCGGTCCACGAAGCCGCGCAGCGCCTCCTCTATCGCTCCTTTGTCGTCGGGGACGACGGAGCGCTCGATGACCTCGAAATCGTGATCCGAAAGCAGCCTGTGGGCGGCGTCACCCGACCTGTCCTCTCGAGCGCCCCGCGTCACTCCATCGCTGACGGTCACAACTGCGGCCTTGAAGAGCATCACCCCTCCTTTTCCTTGGTCGAGAAGCCGGTCTCTGTAGGGGGACTGTCGCTGGCCAGGGCCTAGGTGGCGCGTGCGGAGATGAGATTGCGTCTCAAGCGTTCGTGCTGTGGGCACTATACGTCGATCGACTGCGCAGATCTCATCCTAGAATCTTTGGAACGCTCACCACGGCCCAGATTGCCCTGGTACCAAGAAGACCATGCTGCCTTAAGGGTCCTCGATCGACAAAGCAGGGCCGGCTAGCTTTAGGGCTGAGGGCAGTTCGAGTTGTTGTCCGAGATGTCGTCACCAGCATCCAATACGACTTCGAACTCACCGCAACCTTTTCACTCGATACCTGCCCTCCTGTCCCTGGCCTTGCAATTCCCTCATCGCTTACTCAGGATTGATTCAATATCAGCCAAACCAGAGAGACAAGCAGCCACTGCCGTGGAAGAAAGTGCCACTAACCCATCTCCCGGACTTCGGGCTTGCATAAGTGTGATAACTGGTTTTAGGAGTGCCTTAATGCGGGCTTGTTAACATCGGATAGTCGGGAAAGCTCTTGGAAGAACAAGGCGAATCAACATTCAAGGCCTTTTACTACGCTGAATATGTGCGGGTCTTCAGGGCGACCTACTTGTTCTCGGGCGACCGGGAAGTTGCCTTCGATGCCACCCAGGAGGCTTTCAAGGATGCGCTGGTGAGATGGCGGTCACTTGAGGAGACAACTTGGGTGGGGGCATGGGTAATGACTGTCGCAATGAACAGATGCCGACGGCAGTGGCGTCAGAGAAAGAGAGAGCAGACTGCTCTCAGAAAGTCTGAATCCGGGAAA
>JACDDL010000257.1 GCA_013817045.1 Actinomycetota bacterium
AACTGTTGGCGAAAATCGAGCCGATCTTGACCGCAAAGAAAATGCCACCGAGCGAGCCGACGGCGGCACCCATTGCAAAGGCAAGCAGTTTGTAGCGGATGATGCTGATCCCCATGGCCTCGGCAACGGACTCGTCCTCTCTCATGGCGTTCCAGGCCCGCCCCACGCGCGAGTTCTCGAGGCGCGCCGATACAAAGGCGACCACAAGGCATGCGATCACAATCGGGTAGTAGATCGTTTGAGAGTCGTCGAACACCAACCCGCCGATGGCGGGATCCGGAATCGACAGGATCCCTTGAGCCCCACCCGTCAACCACGCCAAGGCGTTCGAGATCACGAGGATGCGGATGATCTCTCCGAAGCCGAGCGTCACGATGGCGAGGTAGTCGCCGCGCAACCGCAGGACCGGCGCGCCGATGAGGACTCCGCAAAAAGCCGCAAACAGCACGACCAAAGGCAGCGCGACCCAGAAGTTCATACCGATCGACCCCGCCGGAGCCGACGGCGATATGAGAATGGCAGTGGAATACGCACCGATAGCGAAGAAAGCAACGTAGCCGAGATCGAGCAGACCCGCATATCCGACGACGATGTTCAGTCCGATGCCCATCAGCACGAACAAGCCGATGGTCCCCACAATCTCGCTCAAGAAGATCCCGAGGATCTGGGGAAGGTAGAGGAGGAGCGCTACCAGGAAGAACAGGGCAATGAGCCTTACCAGCCTGCGCCGCTGATCCGGGAGCGCCTCAAGCCGTCGCCCCGCCACCTGCCGCTTCTCTTTCCACAGGTAGATGCAAACGGCGGTCAGGACAAGAACGATCACGAGCCCCGTGATGGTCAGCGCGTCGCCCGAATAGATGAGGGCGGTGGGGATGTAGAGGCTGAACAGGATCTGGCGCAGCAAAGAGGAGAAAAGGGCAAAGATCAGCACGGCGGCCAAGCCGCCGAACAACGGGCTGCGAAACCGGGGCGGGAGCAGATGCGCGCATGCACCAAGCGCCCCCAGAAGCGCGCCCGCGACGACGAGCAGCACAGCGCCAAGTGGCGCGGGTTGGCCAAAGGCAAGTGTGTCGAGCAGCTCATCGGAAACGCTTATGAAAACGCTCTGCAGGCGAACCACGCTCGCAAAGAGCAGGAAGATCGCCGTTACGGCCCCGGTGAGCCCACCCGCCACGGCCCCGGCCGAAACCACGCCCCCGGGCTGCGGCGCCCTAGAGGGCTCTGGGCCCGTCGACGATCCGGGATCAGGCTTCCCGGCGGTGTACCCGAAGGCCACGGCCACGATGAGAAGCAGGGTGCTTCCCAGGCCGATCAATCCCGAGATGACGTCGCGCGTCTGGAAGCGTTGTATGAGACCGACGAGAGCGAGGTAGACGGCGACTGCACCCCCTATCAGTCCCCATCGCACCGCCCGTCTCGTCGTGGCGCCGCCGAAGATCTGATCCCCCAAGCGAAGAGCGCGCACCATCAGGCCTTCTCCTCGTCACTCGAGCCCAGGATCCCGCCGGGGCGGAAGATCAGGATGAGAACGAGGATCGTGAACGCGATTGCGTCGGTGAGCTGGTTGGGGGATGGAACGCTTGGCGAGATGAAAAGGTAAGGGGCAAGCGATTCCAGCACCCCGAGCAAGAGACCCCCGAGGCCGGCGCCCACGATGTTGCCGATGCCGCCCAGCACCGCTGCGGTGAACGCTTTGATCCCCGGGAAGAAGCCCATGAAGAAATCGACCTGCGAGAAGACCAGGGCCCACAAAACTCCCGCGGCTCCTGCGAGCATCCCCCCTATGGCGAAGGTCTGCACGATCACGCGGTCTACGTTGATGCCCATGAGCGCGGCGATCTCTCGGTCCTCTCCCACGGCTCGCATCGAACGGCCGGTTTTGGTCCTCTCGATGAAGAAGTAGAGCCCGACCATCAACAGAGCCGCTCCGATGATCACGATGATCTGGGTTCTCAAGATCGGAATGCCGAAAACGTCCATCCGCCCCTGCAACGACTCCGGGACGGGATAGCCGCGGGTGTTTGCGCCGTAGAAGGCCCGGAAGGTGTTCTGGAGGAAGAGCGACGCCCCAATTGCAGTGATGAGGGGGATCAGTCGCGGCGCCCCGCGCAGGGGCCGGTAGGCGATGCGCTCGAGGAGCACCGCTGTGATCGTCGACACCGCCATCGAGACGACCAACAGGATCAGCACGGAAAGGAGGGGGTTCTCGTTCAAGAACCCGGTTTGGCTTAGCGTCCGGGCGACGAAGAAGCTCGTGAAGGCGCCGGACATAAATACCTCGCCGTGGGCGAAGTTGATGAGGAACAGGATCCCGTACACCAGCGTGTAGCCCACTGCGATCACGGCATAGAGGGCGCCGCGCGCGATGCCGTCGATCACGAAAGAGCGATAGTCGGCGCCCGACAGGATGCCCGCCTGCAGGTTGGAGCGGATGCCGAGGAAGAGGCCCACGGCGAGCAGAATGGCGAGAACGACAAGGAAGATCTGACGGATAGGCAGGCGCAGCATGGCGCGCTGCATCCCGCCCATCGCCGGGGGGGCCGGCTTCTCAGGTGCAGGTCGAGTGCTCATAGGGGGGATTGAGGGTCGCGAGGTTGGTTTCCCCGCAACCCTGCTCTATGCGACCGCTATTTGGCCTCTTCGAGGTCCAGGGTGACCGTAAAGGCCGGCTTGAACGCCCCGGCGGGTGTCACCTCGTTCACAGCGATGGTCGTCGTCGGGTTGCAGTCGCCGTTCTCGTCACAGGTCAACGTGCCGACGATGCCCTTGTAACCCGAGGTGTCGAAGAAGGCGTCGCGCAGTTGGGTCCGCGGGATCAACAGACCTCCGTCGTCGGTCTCGACCGCGACCTCCTCAATCGCATCGAGGACCATGTTGGTGGCGTCAAAAGCGTGCGCGTGGAACACCGAGGCCGGGTCACCGAACTTCTTCTTGTACGCCGGCAGGAACTCCTTCTGATAGAAGCTCCCCTTGAACTCCAGGTCCGGTCCCGACAGGAACATCCCGGTCGTGTTGTCCTTGCCGGCCGCCTCGACGAAGTCCGGCGAAAGCATGCCATCGGAGCCGGCCAGGTCGGTGTCGGCCAGACCGGCGGTCTGGCGCGCCTGCTGGGTAATGCCGGCCCCCTCGGGGATGAACACGGGGTAGTAGAGGTAGTCGGGCTTCTTGGCCGCGATGCTGGTCAACACCGGCTTGAAGTCCTTGTCCCCCACCCCGATGGCTTCCTGGGTCGTGATCGTGCCGCCGTACTCGCTCTCGAACTTCTCCGAGAACACCGTTTGGAGCCCGTCGGCGTAGGGGCTTCCGTCGTGAATCGTGGCGGCAGACTTCGCCTTTGCCTCCTCGGCGGCGAACTGGGCCATCGCCGCCCCCTGCACCAGGTCGTTGTGGGCGGTGCGGGCGTAGAACGGCTGGTGGGTAGCCGGGTCCGTAAGATCCGGCGCGGTGTTGGACGGCGACACCATCAGGACACCCTTCTCGCTCGTGATCTCGGCCGCCGGAACGCCGGCGCTCGAGCAGCTCGTTCCGATGACCGCCACTATCTGGGGATCGGAGACCAGCGACTGGGCCCCGGTCTGGCCGCCTTCCGCCACGCAGCCCTCGTCCTCGTTGACGAGCTCTATCTCGTGGCCCAGGACGTCGCCGCGCATGTCGACCGCGATTTGCGCCCCATACTGGCTGTCGAGCCCGAGACTCGAGTTGGGACCGGTGATCACCAGCAGTGTTCCGAGGGTGATCGGATCATCGGCACCGACTTCGACGCAGCCGAACTCGGAGTCGGGGCACTCCGCTCCGCCACCGCCGCTCGCGCCGCCACC
>JACDDL010000072.1 GCA_013817045.1 Actinomycetota bacterium
GACGCGTTGACCAGTGCGGGCCAGTGTGTAAGGGCGATCAAACCATTGAAGAGCAGCAGGGCTATGAAGGGCTTGCTCAGCTTTTGCACGGCCGCCATCAACCGCGGCGGCGACAGGATCACGCGGAGCATCCACTTCGGCGCGCCGAGGAGCAGCAGGGGCGGCGCAACAAAGGTAAAGAGCATGTGCTGGACCATGTGTGCGCTGTAGAGGAAGCCCTCGGACAGCTCGTGCATCGGCCAGTCTGCGCCGATCCACAGAGCGACCAGCCCTAAGAAGAAGGCACTCTTCTGCCCCCTGGTGGCTGCCGGCCCCCCCGGAGGCGCCAGGCGCGGGCCCAGGGTCCGCAATGCCCAGCCATACCCGCCGCCCAGAAGGCCGACCAGGAGCCACACGTCGGGATGGGGGACCCACACCCATGGTGTCGCCGCCGTCACCCCCGCAAGGAGCACGTCAACCCCCCAATCCAGGAGGCGATGGCGCTGCCCCTCCTTGCAGGAAGAAAGTCAGCAACACGACGGCGAAGACGGAGAACGTCAGGACGATTCCCGACACGAAAACCCAGGTGAAGACGCGCGTGTCGAAGCGCAGATGCATGAACCACAGGACTACGAGGACGAACTTGAGCAGCGAGAAGACAATCAGCATTGGCACGAGCACGTCCTGCAGAGGCTCGATATAGTAGATCGCAACCTCGATAACCGTTATGGCGAACAGAATCACCGCTATGCGCACGTACTGGGCGGGGCCGGGGTGGTTGCCTTCTTCGTGGTGGACCTCTGGTGAGCTCATGCAATCAAGGAATCAGATAGACGACCGTGAAGATCACGATCCAGACAACGTCGACGAAGTGCCAGTACAGACCGACCATCTCGACGGGCCGGGCTGAATCGGGACCGAGACGCCCGAATGAAGACATGGCCACGACACCAAGCAGCATCAGCACTCCAATGGTCACGTGTGCGCCGTGAAAGCCCGTCAGCACGAAAAAGGCGCTCGAGAACGGACTTGTCTGAAGCGTGAGACCTTCTTCCACGAAGGTTGTGAACTCGAATATCTGGCCGCCCACAAAGGTGAGACCCAGAAATGCCGTCGCCGTAAGCCAGATCCTCATTGCCCGGGGGTTTCCTTGCTGGATCGAGGACAGCGCAAGAACCATGGTGAGGCTCGACATCAACAGGACGAACGAGCTAATCGATGTGAAGGGGATGTCGTAGACGTCGGCCGACGTGGGCCCGCTTCCGGTCTTGTCGTGATAGAGCAGATAGGTCGAAATGAGGGAGCCGAAGAACAGGCACTCGGATCCGAGGAATGTCCACATCGCCATTTTGACGTTGTCGACGCCCGTCGAGGTATGCGGCTCGGGTCCGCCGTGCGCGGCGTGTGTGGCGCTCATGCGGGCTCCGCAGGCGGTTCGAGAACCCAGCCGAACGCCCCGACGAGCACGATCAGGAACCCGACGGCGAGCAGCAGCGGCTGATAGATGACGCCGTAGCCGGCGATGGGAAGGCCCACCGCGGTGACAAGGGGGTAATAGGAGGGAGACGGCAGATGGATGCCGTGGGCCTGCTCGTCCTCGCTTGCGGTTGCGTTGTCCCGCTCGTCGGCCGGGATGGAGGCATCCGCACCGCCCGCGATGACCGGCGCAGGCGTCCCCTTCGGATCGGTGATGTATTTGCGGTACCACCAGTCGTCGCGGTGGCGAATAACCGGAACCTCATCGAAATTGTGCTCGGGAGGAGGCGACGGGATCATCCATTCGATCGTCCGGGCGTCCCACGGGTCGGCGCCTGCCTGCTCCCCTCGCCTTGCAGTCAAGACCGCGTTGACAAGAAAGACGACAATCGACAAAGCGATGGTAAAGGCGCCGACGGTTGACATCATGTTCCACAAATCGAAGCCCAAACCGGGAGAGTATCGGTAGACACGCCTCGGCATGCCCAGCAGGCCCAGCACGTGGAAGGGGCCGAAGGTGAGGTTGAAGCCGATGAGCATGAGCCAGAAGTGCAGCTTCCCGATCCGCTCGTTCAGCAGACGGCCGAAGATCTTCGGCCACCAGTAATAGAGCCCCGAAAAAAGCCCGAAGATCGATCCACCGAAGAGAACATAGTGCAGGTGACCGACGACGTAGTAGGTGTCGGTCTGCTGGGCATCGTGCGGCACGATCGCATGGGTGACGCCGGAAAGTCCGCCGATGATGAACATCGAGACGAAACCTGCGGAGAACAGAAACGCAGTCGTAAGGCGGACGGCGCCCCCCCAGATCGTGCCGATCCAGTTGAAGATCTTCACTCCGGTCGGCACTGCGATCAGCATCGTCGACAGGGCAAAGGCGGAGTTGGCGACCGGGCCCAAGCCGGCAGCGAACATGTGGTGCGCCCAGACTCCCCAACCCATGAAGGCGATCGCTGCACCGGCGAAGACGATCGCCGGATATCCGAACAGGGGCTTGCGCGCAAACGCGGGCAGCACCTCGGACACGATGCCCATTGCGGGAAGGATCATGATGTAGACCTCGGGGTGGCCGAACAGCCAGAACAGATGCTGCCACAGCAATGGGTCCCCACCGGCGCCGGGGTCGAAGAAGCTCGTGCCGAACAAGCGATCAAACATTAGCTCCCACAGGGCGACACCGATCACCGGCAGAGCGAACAACAGCAAGAAAGAGACCACCAGGGTCATCCACACGAAGACCGGCATACGCATGAACGTCATCCCGGGGGCGCGCATGTTGAGGATGGTGACGATGAAGTTCACCGCACCGGCAAGGGAGGCGATTCCGAGGATCTGGAGTCCCAACGAGTAGTACGTCATGCCGTTGCCGGGGAGCTCCCTGTTCAGGGGCGCGTAACCGAACCAGCCCCCGTCCGCCGCCCCGCCCAGGATGAAGCTCGAGTAGAGAAAGAGTCCGCCGAGAAGGAACACCCAGTAGCTGAAGGCATTCAACCTCGGAAATGCCACATCGCGCGCGCCGATCATCAAGGGAAGCAGAAAATTGATCAGAGCGGTTCCCATGGGCATGACGACGAGAAAGATCATCGTGAGACCGTGCATCGTGAACAGCTGGTTGTACATCGCAGCACTCACCACTTCGCCGTCGGGGGTGGCCAGCTGCGACCGCATGATGAGGGCCTGGATGCCTCCGATGATGAAGAAGACGAACGAGGTTAAACCGTAGAGGATGCCTATCTTCTTGTGGTCGACGGTGGTCATCCACGCCCACCAACCCGTCTTGGCCGTGGGGCGTGCGAAGTACCTGCGGTCGGTTCCTGCGGCGGCGGTTGCCATCAACCATCTCCTCTAACGATGACTTTGCTCACTTCAAGGTCTCCAGATAGGCAACCAGGGCATCGATCTGTCCCCCGGTCAATCCGACATCGGGCATCTGAGAACCCGGCTTCCTGGCCGGCGGGTCTGCGAGCCATGCCCTCAAGTTTGCCTCGTTGGTCTTGAACAGCCCGGCCGCAAAGGTCTTCCGGCTCTGCAAATGGGTGAGATTGGGTCCGATGACCCCTAACGCACCATCCAGGCCCTCGATGGCGTGACAGGAGGCGCACGCGGCCCCGGCGGCGAACTGACCATCCTCCGAGCCGTTGACGAACAATTTGGCGCCCTCGGCGGCGAGCGAGCCGGCCGGCTTTGCGGATGGCTGTTGCTGCTCGGCAATCCACGTTTCGAAGGCGGCCGGCTCATGGGCGATGACGCGCAGTGCCATGTTCGCATGTGACAGGCCGCAGAACTCCTTGCATTGCCCCCTGTAAGTCCCAGGCTCGTCCGCTTCGAGCGTCAGGCGGTTGACGCGGCCCGGCACGACGTCCTGTGTGCCCGCCAGCCGGGGCACCCAGAAGCTGTGGTTCACGTCGTAGCCTTCGATCGTCAGGTTGACCGGGGTTCCGACCGGGATGTGCAGCTCGTTCGCCGTAACGACATCCAGATCGGGATACTCGTACAACCACCAGTACTGCCGCCCCTGCACATTGACCTGCAGAACGTCATCACCCTTGGGCTCGCCGGCCAGATCGAAGATCGTTCCGACCGTCGGCACCGCGATGGCGGCGAGAATCAGTGCCGGGATAACGGTCAAGATCACTTCGAGGCGCGCATTGCCTTCGAACTGGCGCGCCTCGCGGCCCGGCTTTGCGCGATAGCGAATGACCGAGTAGATGAGCGCCGCCTGGACGAACACGAAAACGGCGACCGCAATGGAAAAGGTCAGGTTCCACAGCCCATCGGCCTTGCGCGCCGACTCGCCTGCGGGCTCGAGCACGCTTTGCGGGGCGTCCGACGCGCACCCGGCCATCAGCAAGCCGATTGCGACCGCGAGCGCGACGACCCACGCCCGTCCCCGTCGGGAAGTTTGAAGGTTCACAGCTCCTCCAACGCCGCGTCGTTTTCGCGCAGGACTATATCTAACCACCAGCCCCTAATCTAAGGCCCGTGGTCCCCTCCAATGAACTCGAAGGCTACCGAGCACGGCCGAGGTCCCGCCGGGCCTTCCTGCTCGCGCTGATTGCACTGGTCGCGGCCGTCGCGCTCGCCCGTTTGGTCTCCACACCCGCCGGGGATCAGGCCGGCCCTCCGAAGAAGCTTCCCGGATTCGTCCTTCCGTTGTTGTCGGGCAAGGGCACGCTGTCCGGCAGATCACTCGAGGGCTCTCCGGTGGTGATCAACTTCTGGGCCTCCTGGTGCCTTCCCTGCAGGGAGGAGGCGCCGCTGTTGGAACGCGCCTGGCGCTCCTACCGGGACGACGGCCTGATGGTCATCGGCGTCAACGCCCGGGATTCCGAAGCCGACGCCAAGAGCTTCGTGCGTGAGTTCGACATCACCTATCCCGTTGTTGTCGACGAGGACCTCGAGCTCATGCACGAGATGTCCAGCATCGAGGGGTGGCCACAGACCTTCTTCGTGGAACGCGACGGCGACCTCTCGACGGTGCCGGCCCGGGGTAACAGGGGCAGGGACGGCGCTACCGTGGACCTGGGCGCATTGGAATCTGCAGCGCTCAAGCGACGCATCGAAGCCCTCCTATGAGAGAAGGCGAGCAGAGATGACGCAGCTCGAGGCGCATTCAGAGCGGCCGGCACCGGCACACCCGGAGCCGAAGGTCTCGCCTTCTTTGCTCGGCATGATCCTGTTCATCGCCTCCGAGGTCATGTTCTTCGGCGGTCTCTTCGGCGCCTACTTCAACATAAGGGCGGGCTTCGGCGAGTGGCCCCCCGCCGGGACTCCGGAGATCGAAATAGTCGTCACCATCGCACTCACCGCGGTCCTGTTGTCGTCGTCGGTCACCCAGCACCTCGCCGTGGCGGCCATCAAGCGAGACGACCGCCGGGGGCTGGCCAGGTGGATCGGGATCACGGTCTGCCTGGGCCTCGCGTTCCTCGCAGGTCAGGCTTACGAATACTCGACCCTTGGATTCGGTCCCGCCGACAACGTCTTCACGACGCTCTTCTTCACGATCACGGGCTTTCACGGGTTCCATGTCGCCGCCGGCGTCGTCATTCTGATCCTCGTAATGCTGCGCGCGAACCGTTTCGGCGCCGAGCACCACGGACATGTCGAGGCGGCGACCTATTACTGGCATTTCGTAGACGCCGTATGGCTGTTCGTGTTCACGGCCCTCTATCTGCTGACGCAGTAAGGGAAGCGGCTTCTGTGGAAGCGCGCGTCACTTAGGCTTGGGTGTCGTGTCCCCCCAATCTTCTCCCTCGGTCTCCAGGCAGCGGCGGACGAAGTTCCTGGTCGGAACCGTCGTCGTTGCCCTCACCCTCTTCGGCCTGGTCGGGTGGGCCATGAGCCGGCCGGGATCCACCTCGTTCTACTTCGAGGTGAGCGAGCTCGAGGCGGGTGATCCACTCCCGAAAGCGCAGGAGTACAGGGTCAACGGCCGCGTGGTGCCCGGCTCGATCGAACAGCAGGGCCTCGAGACTTCCTTTGCCTTGACCGACGGCAGTGCGAACGTGACGGTGGTCACCGGCGAGCCCCTTCCGGACACCTTCAGGGATCGCTCGGACGTCGTCGCCCGCGGCCGCTACGACGGCAGGACCTTTACCGCCTCCGAGGTTCTGGCGAAATGCCCGTCAAAGTTCAAGGCGAAGGCCTGAGCTCCACGTGAGGTCGCTTGGGATGCTGGGCCGCCCCGCGCTGCTCTGCGCCCTGGTGTTCGTTACCGGCGCCCTTGTGCTTTTCTTCCTGGGCGCTCGCAAGGAACGGCGCGATCTGTCCGAGGCGGCCGCCCGGGCCCTTGCGGTGACGGCCGCGTTCACCTCATTGGCCGTTGCGGCTCTGGTCAGCGCGCTGTTTGCGCATGATTTCTCGCTGGCCTATGTCGTGAATTACTCGTCGCGCTCGTTGGCCGGGCCGTACACGATCAGCGCCCTCTGGGGCGGTATGGAGGGCTCGCTCCTCTTCTGGACGCTCCTTTTGACGTTGTTCTCGACGGTCGCGATCCGGGGAGTCGGAAGCACCCGGCCCGTGGTGGTCTCGTGGGCCGGATGCGTGCTCGCAGGCATCTCATTTTTCTTCCTCCTGCTGCTCGTCGTTCCCGCAAATCCCTTCGTCACCATGGGCGAGATCCCTGCCGACGGCAAGGGCTTGAATCCGCTGTTGCAATCGCCGGGGATGCTGATCCATCCGCCGCTCCTGTACACCGGGTTCGTCGGCTTCTCGATTCCCTTTGCCTGGGCCATGGGGGCGCTGCTGTCCGGGCAGGCAGACAGCCGGTGGTTCGCCTCCACCCGGCGGTGGACGCTGTTCGCCTGGAGTGCGTTGTCCATCGGAATCGTGCTCGGAGGCGCGTGGGCCTACACCGAGCTCGGCTGGGGCGGATACTGGGCCTGGGATCCGGTGGAAAACGCGTCGTTCATGCCATGGCTCACCGCCACCGCCTACCTCCACTCGGTCGTCATCCAGGAAAAGCGCCAGATGCTCAAGGTATGGAACGTTGCGCTGATCCTCGCCACCTACGTCCTGGCCGTGTTCGGGACCTTCCTGACGCGGTCGGGGATCCTGTCGAGCATCCACACCTTCACCGAGGGGGACACCGGCATCTGGTTTCTTCCGTTCCTCGCGGCGATGCTCCTGGCCGGGCTGGCTGCCATAGCCCTGCGCCTCGATCATCTGAAGAGCGACAATCGGCTGGACGCGCTCGTATCACGGGAATCGGCCTTCCTCGCCAACAACGTCCTGTTCGTCGCCGCCGCATTCACGGTGCTGTGGGGAACGGTGTATCCGATCGTCGCCGAGGTCCTGACCGGGGTCCGGTTGTCGGTTGGGCCCGCCTTCTTCAATGCCGTGTTCGCGCCCTTAGGGCTCGCCATCGTGGCGCTGACGGGCATCGGTCCCCTCATCTCGTGGCGACGAATGAGCAAGGGGGCGCTCGGGCGTCTCATCCGCCCCCCCATCATTGCGGGGATGGCCGTCGCCGCCGGACTGGCGGTCGCGGGCGTTCGGAGCGTTGGGGCGTTGCTCGCCTTCGGGTTGTGCGCCTTCACGGCGGTGTCGATCGGGGGTGAATTCGTCCGAGGCAGCCGGGTGTACCGGGCGAGGCACCGGCTGGGATGGGCACCGGCCCTGGGCCGCACCGTGCTGCGCAATCGCCGGCGCTACGGTGGTTACGTCGTGCATCTCGGGGTCCTGCTCATAGTCATCGGGTTTGCGGGCAGTGCCTTCAAGGTCGAACGGAATGCCTTCTTGAAGCCCGGCGAGGCAATGCGCGTGGGCGCCTATAGCCTGACTTACGAGGGCATGACGCAAGCGCGCACCTCCGAGAAGCAGATCAACGAAGCCACCGTGGTCGTCAGGCGCGGGGACTCGCGGATCGGAGTCATGCACCCTCAGAGCAACTTCCACTTTGCCCAGAGACAGCCGCAATCTGAGGTTGCTATTCGCACCACTCCGGTGGAAGACCTCTATGTGGTGGTGACGCAGTTCGACGCCGACGGCAGCGCCGCCATCCGTTCCTTCGTGAACCCGCTTACGTGGTGGATCTGGGCGGGGACCGCGGTGATGGCGCTGGGGATGGGGGTCCTTCTCTCGGGCGGCAGGGGCGAGGTTGCCCCGGCGGGCGCACGCAGCACCGTCAGGAAAAGAGTGGTGGTCGCCGGGTGAGGGGGAAGGCGCTGCTCGTAGCCGTGACCTGCTGGAGCCTGCTGGCCGTGGCCCCGGCAACGGCGCTGGCCGCGCCCGAAGATGTCGCCAACGACATTGCGGGCAGGATCACATCGCCTTTTTGTCCCGGCGTCACACTTCACGACTGCCCATCTCAGGCCGCCGCGGACCTGCGGAACAGGATCACAACCTGGGCCGAGGCGGGTTGGGGGCCGACCCGGATAATGGCCAGGCTCGAATCGGAATACGGACCGGAGATAGGGGCGGTGCCGCCGGCCTCGGGAACAGGCCTGATCGCCTGGGTGCTGCCGGTGGTTGTCCTTGCTTGCGGTGCGGGAATCGCAGTGGTGCTGATGCGACACTGGTCTGCCGACACGCGCCGGGCTCGGGCCGGCGAGGGCCCAGAGCCGATTTCTCTTTCCCTTTCGCCATCCGAACGGCGTAGGCTGGACGACGAGCTCGCCGCCTTCAAGGGGAGATGATGGTCGCCGTAATCCTCGTCGTTCTGTTGCTCGGCCTCGCCCTTGCCTATGTCCTGACCCCGTTGAGACGCGCCGGTGGCGAGCCGGCCGGCCCGGACCGGCGGGGCCAAGCGGAAGACGACGCCGAAGACAAGAAGAGCAGCGCACTCACCGCCCTTGTCGATATCGAGGACGAACGCGAAGTCGGGAAGCTCTCCGCGGCCGACTTCGAGCTGCTCAGACGGGAGTACGAAGCCGAGGCCATGGCCGCCCTTCGCGAGCTCGACGACATCCACTTCACCCTCCGCACCGACGAGGCGCTGGAGGCCGAGATCGCCGCAGTGAGGGCGGGCCTCGAATGCCCGTCATGCGGAGGGGCGCGCCCGCCCGGGGAGCCCTGCCCGCGATGTGGCGCCTAGCGCGCCGGACCCGCTCTGCGCCGCCCATCCGCTGGACCCACCGAAGAGCCTCCCCCGCCGCTCTGGGGCTCGTCGCGGCGGCTCTGGTGGGCGGAGTCACCCTATCTGCGCCCACACCCGCCCATTCTTCACCCTCCAACGGAACCCTCAAGGGGACGGTTATAGATGGGGCCCGCGGCACCCCCCGGCCGGGGGTCCGGGTGACGCTTGTCGGAGCCCAGCTCGACGGCTCGGATCGAACGACCCAGGAGGTCGTGACCGACAGGCTCGGCCGCTACAGGTTCGAGGGGCTCCCCCCGGGCCGGAGCCGCGTCTACGCGGTCCAGGCCGCTTTCGACGGTGGCCTCTTTGCCGGATCACCGATCCAGATACCCGCAGGCACCGTGGCGCCGCCGGTGATCGACAGCAAACTGAGGGTATGGGCCACGACCTCGGATCCGGCCGCCCTCCTCGTGAAGCGCGACGCAATCTTTCTGGCGCCGTCGGGTGGGGATCTCGGGGTGATCGAATCGGTGGTCGTCGAGAACACCTCCCGGCGCGCCTATATCGGGCGCGCCGGGAGCATTACCGCAGGCCGGCGACCAACGCCTGGGGCGACGCCGACGCTCGGCTTCAGCCTTCCCTCGAGCGCCGACAGGGCGAGCGTCGTCCTCGTGGACTCGAGCTGGGACGGCCCTCCGCCGGTGGCCACGGATTTCGGCTTCGGGGCAACGGTTGCGATCCCACCGGGAGAGACATCGACCACGTTCTCCTACCGGGCGACCGGCTCGGGCGGTGTGTTCGACGCCTCGCGCACCGCTCTGTATCCCACCGCCGAGCTCGTCGTTCATGCGGTGCGGCCCTTGGAAGTGGAGGGCAACCGGCTCACGGCCGACGGTTCCGTCCGGGTCGCCGGCCGTACCTACACGAGGTGGACGGCGGCCGGCGGCATCGAGGCCGGAGATGTCGTACAGGTAACCGCCACGGCCCAAGCCGGGATCAATCTTCCGCTCTTTGCCGGAATCGCCGCCGGCCTCGCGGCGCTCGTGGCCGCGACGGCACTTGTCACCACGCGCCGGAGACGCTCCCGGCATGCATCGCCTGCCTCCTCGGTCCCGGCTTCGCCCCCGGCACCGGCCGCATCGCCTGCCTCCTCGCCCCCGGCTTCCCCGGCACCGGCCGCTCGCTCTCCGGCCGTTCCCGCCGGCTCCTCCCGCCCTTCGCGGGAGGAAGTCGTCGCCACCATCGCGGCGCTCGACCTGGACCACGGCTCGGGCCGGCTGGGCGACGAGGAGTGGCGACAGAAACGACGTGCGCTGAAGGGACTGCTCGGCGAGTCGAGCTCGGAACGGACCCCTTGATCGCCCTCGAGGGCGTGCGGGTCACCTATCGGCGGACCGTCGCTCTTCACAGCATCGACCTCCTGCTGCTGCCTGGGGTGACCGGTCTCTTCGGGCCCAACGGCTCGGGAAAGTCGACCCTCCTGCGCGTCCTCGCCGGCCTCCTTCGCCCGGGCGGGGGAACGGTGACCTGGGACGGCGTCCCCCTGAACATCTCGGACGAGGCCTTTCGCTCCCGGGTCGGGTATGCGGGCCACGGCTCGGGGCTGTACGACCGCCTCTCCGTGCGGGAGAACCTCAGGCTGTTCGGCGCCCTTCACGGGGTGCGCGACGCCCGGGTGGAGGAGATGCTCGAGCTCGTGGGCCTCCAGGACAGAGGTGGCTGGCCTGCGGGCGAGCTCTCGGCTGGGCTCAGGCGGCGCGCCGCAGTGGCCCGCGCCCTGTTGCATGAGCCGCAGCTCTTGCTGCTCGATGAGCCGTACGCGAACCTCGACGACGACGGCGCCGGGAAGGTATCCGATGCCATCAAGGCGTGGCGGACGCCCGGCCGCACCGGGCTGGTCGCGACACACGGCGCAAAGAGAGTCAAGGGCTACGCCGATGCGGCCATCATCCTGCAGCACGGCAGGATCGTCAGCTACAGAGTCCGCACACCGGCCGAGGCGCCGACATGAGCGCAGTCTCGGCTCCGGGCGGCCGGGGCTGGGCCGGAAAGACATTGCTGCTGGCGCGCAAGGATCTCGTCATCGAGGTGCGCGGCCGGGACACCCTGCCGCCCATGCTCGTTTTCTCGTTGGCCGTCACGTTGCTGCTCGCATTCACGCTCCCCGACACCTCCCGCCCTTCGACCCGGATCGTCCTGCCCGCCGGCACCGCCTCGGTGGCCGATG
This sequence comes from Actinomycetota bacterium, assembly GCA_013817045.1. Lineage (GTDB taxonomy): Bacteria > Actinomycetota > CADDZG01 > CADDZG01 > WHSQ01 > JACDDL01. The sequence goes on from JACDDL010000072.1 coordinate 11,199, forward strand.
TCCTGGCGGGATTCATCTGGGTAACGGTGCTCTTCGCCGGGCTGGTGGGCTTCGCCCGAAGCTTCGAGGTCGAACGCCACGAGGGGGCGATCGACGCGCTCCTGCTCGTTCCACTCGACCGCTCAGGGCTCTATCTCGCGAAGGCGATGACCAATCTGGCGTTCATCGTTGCGGTCGAGCTGTTCCTGTTCCCCGTCTTTGCGGTTCTCTTCCCGATAGGCCTCGGCGCCGGCGTGGTGGCGATAGTTCTGCTGGTCGATGTTGGCTTCGTTGCAATCGGCACGCTCTTCGCCGCGCTCGCCGCGCAGACCAGGAGCCGTGAGCTCATGCTCCCCGTGCTCGCCTTTCCCGTCCTGGTGCCGGTGTTCATCGCGGCGGTAGAGCTCACCTCGGACCTGTTCCTCGGCCGCCCCACCCGGGCGGTGGTGAGCGCCGGTTGGTTCGGGATCCTGCTCGCCTTCGACCTGATCTACGTGGTCGTGGGCGCGCTGACGTTCGAGTTCGTCATCGAATAGGGCGCCCGCCGGACCTGTTTCCTCCACAACTGCGCTGGGTATGTCATGAGTTCGAACTACCCAGTGCAGTTATGGAAGGAGACATCGAATGACCGACGAGTTAAGGGGACGCAAAGTAGCAATTCTCGCCACCGATGGTGTCGAGCAGGTCGAGATGACAGAGCCACGCAAGGCCGTAGAGGCCGCGGGCGCCGAGGCGCATCTCATCTCGCTCGAGGCCGGGGAGATCCAGGGCTTCAACCACCTCGACGCCGGCGACAAGTTTCCCGTGGACAAGACCGCCAAGGATGCAAGCGCCGACGACTACGACGGGTTGCTGATTCCCGGAGGCGTTGCCAACTCGGACTTTCTACGCGCCGATCCCGACGCAGTGAAGCTGGCCCGCGACTTCATGGAGGCCGGCAAGCCGGTCGGAGTGATCTGCCATGCAGGTTGGGTTCTGGTGGAGGCCGGCGTGGTCGAAGGCCGGACCCTCACATCGTGGCCGAGCCTGCAGACCGATATCCGCAACGCCGGCGGCAACTGGGTCGACGAGGAGCTCGTCATCGACGCAGGCCTCTTCACCAGCCGCAAACCCGATGACCTTCCTGCCTTCTGCGCCAAGGCCGTCGAAGAGTTTGCCGAGGGCCGTCACCAAGAGCAGGCCGAAAAGACGAAGCAGGCGGTCTCCTCCTAGGGGATCTTCTCCAGCGCACAACTGACGCCGGTCCCTCCAGGGACCGGCGTCGGCGCGCCCGGGGTCGCCCGCCTAGCGGCGCAGGCCCCTGTAGTGTGAGGAGAGATGAGCACGACCGCGCGCGCAGGCGCCCGCACCACAGGATTCCGTGCCCTTGCCGCAGCCGCATGGGCGGGGGTCGCAGTGTCGCTTTACTTCATCTTCTTCGT
>JACDDL010000258.1 GCA_013817045.1 Actinomycetota bacterium
CGCATCGAACCGGCGGCCGTGGCGGATGCCCTTGACCTCGACGGACGCACCTACGCGGTGGTCATGAGCCACAATTTCCTGCGCGACCGCGACTACCTGCGCGGGCTGCTCGACACCGATGTCTCCTACATCGGAATGCTCGGCCCAAACGAACGGCTCAGGCGACTTCTCGATGATCTGGGCCGTCAAGGGGTGGTCCCTGCGAGGGTCGACGAAGCCAAGCTGCACGGACCGGCGGGCCTCGACATCGGCGCCGAAGGGCCGGAGGAGATCGCGTCTGCGATCGTGGCCGAGATCCTTGCCGTCAGCAGGGGCCGGAGCGCGGGTTACCTCAGGGACAGGTCCGGGCCGATCCACGACAGAGCGCAAGCAGCAGACCAAGCGGCAGCCGCCGGATAGAAGAGACGGGAGAACAAGATGCCATTGATCGAGACCTCCTTCGAGGTTCCCGCGGGAACGGATGAGGTGTGGGGCTACCTGTTGGACATCGAAAGGGTGGTTCCCTGCATGCCCGGCGCCGAGCTGACAGAGACCATCGACGATGATCACTGGAAGGGCAAGATGAAGCTCAAGCTCGGGCCGGTCTCGTTGGTGTTCGCAGGCAAGGTCGAGATGCAGGAGCGCAACGAGGATGACCACCGGGTCGTCTTGGAGGCGTCCGCGATGGAACAGCGCGGGAAGGGAGCCGCATCCGCCAAGGTCACATCGTCGATGGAGAGCTTCGACGGAGGCACCCGTGTGCACGTCGCGCAGGACATCAAGGTTTCGGGTCAGGCGGCGCAGTTCAGCCGCGGGATGATGGAGGATGTCGCCACGAAGATCGTCCATCAGTTCGCCGATTGCCTGAAGGCGCAGATGGAGGCCGAGGGAGTCGTGGCGTCGGACGGCGCCGAAGCAGACTCGGGCCAAACCGCCGCCACCTCCGGTGAGTCGGCGGCCGAGAAGCTCGCCGCCGCGCCTGCTTCGGCTCAGTCTCCTGCACCGGGTGCCGGAGCGAGCGCTTCGTCCCCTGCGCACCCCGCCGGCCAATCTTCCACCCGCCAAACGCCCGCCCGCCCGGCCGCAGCCGAGCTCGACGCTTCCGGTCTGGTCCTGGGCGCGCTTCGAAATGCTGTTCTGCGCGCCCTCTCCCGCCTGTTCCGGGGCGCCTCGGGCGTCTTCGGTCGGCTGGCCGACACCGTCGAGCGCGTCGCCAAGCACTAACTCCGATGCCTCGGCCGGATGGCCCTCGCCTTTCAGGGATCATCCTCGCCGCAGGGTCCTCGGCGCGCCTGGGGCGCCCGAAGCAGACCCTCGAGCTCTGGGGCAAACCTGTGCTTCAGCACGCCATCGACGCGGCGGCCGGAGCGAAGCTGAGTGAGGTGATCGTCGTCCTGGGGCACCGGGCTGCTGCGATTGCCGGCGTGCTCGACCTTCCGCCCGGGGCGCGGATTGTCGAGAACCCGGATTTCGCCTCCGGGCAGTCGACCTCGCTCCGAGCCGGACTCGATGCCTGCGATCGAGCCTGCGACGCGGCCGCCGTTCTCGTCGGCGACCAACCGGGCTTGACAACGGAGCTGATCGACAAGGTGATCGGCGCTTACCTGAGGGGCGACGCCCAGGTTGCCCGGGCGATGTTCGAAGGCGCGCCGGGCCACCCCGTAATCGTAGATCGAGCCCTGTGGAGCGCCTGGCGAACGGTCGCAGGAGACAACGGCTGGCGTGACCTGGTTGCGTCCGCGCCGCAGCGACTTGACGTCGATTTGGGCATGCCGCCGCCCGGGGACATCGACACCCCGGAGCAGTTCGAGGCGTTGTTGAGCGCCGGCCCACCCCAAGACCGGAGCGGCGGGCGCTAAAGCTGCCGACGAACCGCTTACCGCTCGTGCGAGAACCCTCTCCCAAAGGGCCGAGCCTGCGTGACCCCGAGCGGCGGGTTCTGCACCGGGCATGACTGCGTAGGAGTATCCTTGCCCGGCGAAGGCCGGAGTAGGACGGTGGACGAGTGGAGGGGAAACCGTGGGGTTTGACCTCGTTCTGGAAGAGCTTCGCACCATCTGTGGGCCCGAGCACGTTTTCACTCACCCCCATCAGCTCCACACCTTCGAATCCGACGGCCTCGCGTTGTACCGGGCGTCACCGCGCGTCGCGGTGCTCCCCGGCACGGCCGAAGAGACGAGCAGAGTCGTGCGTGTCTGCCACGACGCCGGGATTCCCTGGGTCGCCCGCGGCTCGGGCACCGGTCTCTCGGGGGGCGCTCTCCCGCACAAAGAGGGTGCGCTCATCGTCATGTCGCGACTGCGCACCATCATCGAAGTAGATCTCGCCAACCAGCGCGTCGTGGTCGAGCCGGGTGTAACCAATGCAGAGGTATCAAAGGCGGTCGGACCAACGCACTTCTATCCTCCTGATCCCTCGAGCCAGATCGTGTGCTCCATCGGCGGCAACATCGCGGAGAACTCAGGAGGAGCACACTGCTTCAAGTACGGGTTCACGACCAACTACGTCACCGGGCTCGAGGTGGTGCTGCCGAGCGGAGAAATCGTGACCCTTGGCGGCAAGGAGCTCGACCGTCCGGGGTACGACCTGATCGGTGCGTTCATCGGCTCGGAAGGGACCCTCGGGATCGCCACCAAGATCACCCTCAAGGTGCTGCCCAGCCCCGAGGACGTGAAGACACTGGTGGCCTACTTCGACGGGACCGAGCCCGCCGGCAAGACCGTCTCCGACATCGTGTCGGCCGGCATCGTTCCCGCCGCAATCGAGATGATGGACAACATGTCGATCCGCGCCTGCGAGGACGCGACCCATGCGGGTTATCCCCCCGACGCGGGAGCGGCTCTCATCGTCGAGCTCGACGGCTCGGAGGCCGAATGCAAGACGCGTTTCGAAGACGTGTTGGAGATCTGTGATCGCAACGACGCAAATGACGTGCGAGTCGCCGCCGACGACGCGGAACGGCAGCTCATCTGGAAGGCACGCAAGGCTGCGTTTGCGGCGATGGGCCGGGTCGCGCGCGACTACTACGTCCAGGACAGTGTCATTCCGCGCACGAAACTCTCTGAGGTGCTGGGGCGCATCGATGAACTTGCCGACGAGCATGGGTTACCGGTCGCGAACGTCTTTCATGCCGGCGACGGCAATCTTCACCCGCTCGTCTGCTACGACGCCCGCAACGAGGGTGAAGCGCACAGAGCAGAGGAGCTTGCCGGCGCTATCGTCACCGCATGCGTCGACGCCGGAGGCTCGATCACGGGGGAGCACGGCGTGGGGGTCGACAAGAAGAAGTTCATGACGAAGATGTTCTCGGAAGCGGACCTGGGGGCGTTTCAGAGGCTCCGGTGCGCGTTCGACCCGGAGGGGCTCGCCAACCCGGAGAAGGTGATGCCTACCCCGCGGCTCTGCGGGGAGGTTCCGGGGCCCTACCGGAGGCATCCGATCGAGAAGGCTGGGCTCGCCGAGCGCTTCTAGGGCGCCGGGACGATGCCTGGGGGAGGGGACAGCCTGCACAGGGTAGGGCCGGCATCACACACAGAAGCCGCCGAGTTGATGCGCGACTGCGCCGACAAAGGTGTGTCCTTGCGACCGGTCGGCTCCAGCACCAAGCTCCGGTGGGGGCGGACGACGCCGGACCCCGACCTCGAGCTGGCCACGGACCGGCTCAACCGCGTGCTCGAGCACAACGCGGGTGATTTCACCGCGGTGATGCAACCGGGAGTCAAGCTCGCCGATGCCCAGCAGATACTCGCCGACAAAGATCAGATGGTGGCGCTCGACCCTCCCCTGCAGGACTCCGCGGCAACTCTCGGCGG
>JACDDL010000259.1 GCA_013817045.1 Actinomycetota bacterium
CGCGACGCGGGGGAGAGCTGGACGGCGCGCGGTGACGGGCTGCCGCAGCGCGACGCATACCTCACGGTGCTTCGCCATGGGCTCGACCGGCGGGGCGAGGGAGAGGGGCTCGAGCTGTACTTCGGCACGACGACGGGAGAGGTCTTTGGCTCGGGCGACGCGGGGGCGGGTTGGTTCAGCGCGGCCGGTCTTCTGCCGCCGGTGTACTCCGTCAGAGCTACGCGCTGAGCGGCGTCGCCTACAACTTGAGCCTGGCGGTCAAACACCTACCGGCCAGCAGCCCACCAATCGACCCGAGGGGAGTGCATCGTGGGCCTCACCCAGTACTACACGGCGACAACCCTCGACGGCTTTATCGCCGACCCCGACAATTCGCTGGACTGGCTGTTCACCCGCAGGCAGGAGGCCGATGGGCCGTTGAACTACGGCGCGTTCATCGCCGGCGTCGGGGCAATGGCGATGGGATCGACGACCTACGAATGGATCCTCGACCACGAGTTCGCGGGCAAGGATCCGGCGGAGTGGAAGTGGCCGTACGACATCCCGTGCTGGGTCTTCACGCACCGCCAGCTGCCCGTGGTCCCCGACGCGGCCATCGAGTTCACCCGCGCGGACGTCGCGGCCATCCACGAGGCGATGGTGGACGCCGCCGGTGACCGGAAGGTCTGGATAGTCGGAGGAGGAGACCTGGCCGGTCAGTTCGCCGATGCCGGGCTGCTCGACGAGGTCATCGTGTCGATCGCCCCGGTCACGCTCGGCGCAGGCGCGCCCCTCCTGCCCCGCCGCATCGAACTGCGCCTGGACGAGCTCGGCCAGAACGGCGAATTCGCCTGCGCCCGGTACTCGGTCGTGCGCTCACCCGGTGAGCCGGCCACCAACTAGAACGCGACCAGACAAAGGAGCCGAGATGACCAAGCTCAAGTTCGACATCACGATGTCCCTGGACGGCTTCATCGCCGGGCCGAACCCGGGCCCCGACGCACCGCTCGGCGAAGGAGGCGAGCGGCTGCACCAGTGGGTCTTCGGCCTGAAGTCCTTCGAGCAGCGCCACGGCAGGGGTGGCGGAAAGACCAACCGCGACGACGAGATCGCCGAGGAGTCGCTCGCGGACACCGGTGCCGTGATCATGGGCCGAGGGATGTTCGGGGGCGGGCCCGGCCCCTGGCACGAGTCCTGGGAGGGCTGGTGGGGCGAGGAGCCGCCCTTCGGCATGCCCGTGTTTGTCCTCACGCATCACGCCCGCGAGCCGCTGGTCATGAAGGGTGGGACCACGTTTACCTTCGTCACCGAGGGCATCGAGTCGGCTCTCGAGCAGGCTCGCGCAGCGGCTGTCGGCCAGGGCGTTGCGATCGCCGGAGGTGGGAGGGTCGTGCAGCAGTACCTCGACGCCGGGCTCGTCGACGAGTTCCAGGTACACGTCGCGCCGGTGCTCCTAGGCGATGGGGTGCGGCTGTTCGACCAGCCCGGCGCGGATCAGATCGAGCTGGAGGTCGTCCGGGTGGTTGAGTCCGAGGCCGTTACGCATCTGAGGTACAGCGTTGTGCGCGTCGCCCCGTCGGCCGGGTCGGGGGCTACTGTCGAGGATCCCAACTAGCCCCGCGATGCCTCGTCGCACGCGCGAACATCAGCTAGAGGGCGAGTCGCGTCTCGCCTTCGAGCGAGCGCTAGGGAGCCGCTTCGTCTTTCGCTCCGAGGACCCCGACTACGGGGTGGACGGCAGTGTCGAAGAGTTCGACACCGAGCTCGGCCAAGCGACTGGTCTCCGATTCTTCGCTCAGCTGAAGGCGACCGACGAAGCGGTACTTGCTAAAGCTCTCCACGCACGAATCTCGCTCGAGACGGCCGACTACTACCGCGCCCTCAGCCTGCCGCTTCTGATGGTGCGGTACCACGCGCCGACTAATCGCACTTTCACGCGCTGGTTTCATCAGTTCGATCCCTACTTCGGAGGACTTGGAGACAAGGGACTCACTTTTCGGTGGGTGGAGAGTGACGTCTGGGACGGGCAGCGGCCCGAAAGACTCGTCGCGGACGTACAGGCGTTCCTTCGCTGGCGTTCCCCGTCACTCCCTCTCCCCGTAACCGTTCGCAGAGATTGTCCGGCCGAAGGGGCGCTGGGCCTAAGCGGCAGCGAAATCAGGGTTGGTCTGCAGAGGCGCGCCGAGGACCGGCCGGACGTCTTGCGCTTTGGCGGTGGTAGCCCTGAGCCAGGCGAAGCACTTGTTGAGGTCACAGACGATCAGATCGCTGGAGCCTTAGGCACGGTCACTCGCGCAGTCCTGCATCTGGACAGTGGCTACGACCCTGGGCCCTCTGGCGATCAGATAGCGGTGGACGCGTACGTGATGGTCGCGCTCGCATTTGAGAACGTCGGGCAGGACGACATCGCGGGACGCCTTGCGGCTGCGTACTTTGCTGAGTCGACGCTGACTCAGGCCTTTGAGCCAGCGCTAGCCCTGTCTGCCGCAATGGCCCGGGGACGTCGCGTACTCGAAGCTCTTGACCTTGCGGAACGCTTGGACGTATCCGACGATCCGAGCACTTCTGCAGCTAGCTTCGCGTTCACGCTTCCAGCGCTGGCGCACGGTGAAACGCTGAGTGAACGCGAACTCAAGGACTATCGGGGGACCATGCGCGCCCGAATCGCCCGCCGGCATGAGCGAGGAGATCTCGTGGGTGCTGCCCGAGAGTCGTATGGACTCGGCAACCACTTTCGCAACCGTGAGAGCCCACACGAGGCCCTCCAACTTTACAAAGACGCGGGCCGGCTAGAGCCCGCCTACCTTCAACGTGCCCACTACTGGTTCGAGTTGGGCGGTGTGTTCTTCTTTGCCCAGTACTACAGCGAGGCCGCCGACGCTTACGAACGCGCCTTGGGGTTAGGCGCGGACTCCATGGCAGCTGCGCTCAAGGCGGACTCGCTCATGTTCCAAGGGGAGTATGCCGAGGCCCACGAGTTGTTCGAGTCGTTTAACCGCGACAGCGCCCACCACGAAAACCCTCGCTTCGCCGAGTACCGGCTCAAAGAGTTCGTTCTCCGTTTCGTGATCAACGAGCGAGCGATATCCCGTCAGGATCGTCAGCCCGAACTGGCCGAACGGCTGAGCGGCTCCGTGGGCGGCGACCTCGAGCCAGGAGCTGCCGCCGCCTCGCTCGACAAGGCCCTTGACCTCGATGCCTTGTGCGGCCTTGCCTGGTTCAACCGGGGAACGGCGGATCGGCTCCTCGGGGCGACAGAGAGGGTCTTTGTCGATTACCTGATTGCGGCGGTGCTACAGCCGTGGGACCCCGAGGCTTGGGGCAACGTCGTGGTGTTAGCTGCGTTTTCGGAGAGCGCTCCCTACTACCTCGGGGACATCTTGGTCACGGCTAGGCGTCAGGCGGGCGAATCGAACGTGGTGGATTGGGTGATCCGTACAGCCAAGGCACAGTCAGAGGCGTTCCCGCACCAAGACTTCGTTGCCATGATCCAAGGCATGTTCGACGAGCTTCCGGCTGAGGAGCAGCCCGGCTTCACTCTCAGATCTCTTGGAGCAGGCGGCGCGGTGGACGAGACCTTTCTGTCGGTGCATTCCGACGAGGCCTACAGGCGTCGTACACCGCCAAAGGCGGACCAAGGGCAATGAGGATCCAGTTGAGCTTCTCGCTGCGCCCGTGCTCGCCCCTAGAATCACCCTATGTCCGGCCACTCCAAATGGTCCTCCATCAAGCACAAGAAGGGTGCCGTCGACGCCAAGCGCGGCCAGCTCTTCACCAAGCTCGCCCGCGCGATCCAGGTC
>JACDDL010000073.1 GCA_013817045.1 Actinomycetota bacterium
GTCGCAACGTCATCGAGGGTGAGCAGGCGGGGCTCGACAACCGACCGGGACTCCTCGGAGGTTCCGAGGCTGGGCTCGCTCACGCCACAAGCGTAGCACGTATGGTCATCTTTACGTGGTTTTGCCGACGTTTGTTGCTGTTTGAGGGGCACTGTGCAACATACCTGCGGGAGGTGGCCCCGTCGAAGTAGCACAGGCGCGGCGAATAGCGGTCCCGGGGTGGCTGAATGTGCGCACCGTTCTGGGTCTACTGCTCTTCTCGATTGCCTTCGTGGGGGCGCAGCGGCTGATTGCAGACGCGCGCGCCACAGTGCCGGTCCTTGTTGCGGCTCGAGACCTTCCGAGCGATTACGCGCTAACCCCTGGCGACTTCGTTTGGGCCGAGGTTGCGCTCCCACCAGAGCTGACGTCCCGCTACGCGCTCGCATCCAGGAATCTCGACGGAGTCGCGCTGACGCGCCCGGTGGCGGAAGGCGAGATGATCGCACTTAGCTGGGTGGCATCGGGCCGATATGTCGGTGAGGGCCGGGCGATGACGATTCCGATCACGGCCGAGCACGCCGTCGGAGGCGATCTGCGCTCCGGCGACCGGGTTGACATACTCGCCACCTTCGACGGCGGCGATGTGGGAGCCCGCACCGTTGCGGTGGCCGAAGGGGTCGAGATCGTAAGCTCGGTAGAAGCGGGCGGCCTCGTTACCGGAGAGGCGTCCGTCATCGGTGTCACGGTCGCTGTGACACCTCAGCAGGCTGCCGAGTTGACCTTCGCAATCCGGAGCGCCGAACTCGATGTCGTCCGCGTGGAGGGCGCAGCCGGAACCGGGGTCGACACCGTGACTGCTCGGGACTTTCCATGACAACTCTGCGGATCGTGACGCTGGCGGGTGATCCTGAGGCGGAAGCGTTGCTTGCAGGCCATCTCGGGGATCAACGGGGGCTCGATCTGGTGCTCCGCTGCGTCGACCGGGTAGAGCTGCTCGCCACGATCAGGGGAGGAAGCCTCGATGCGATTGTGTCGGTGGGGGCGCCGCCTTGGCTCGACCGACAGAGCGCCCATGAAGCGGCGGACGGCGGGATAAGGCTTGTCGGGTTGAGCGACGATTCTCTGGAGACCGAGCGTCTCGAGCAGTTGGGGGCGGCCATCCTGCCCTCCGACGCTTCTCCGGCAACGATTGTGGAGACCTGCCGCGATGTGGTGCCAGGTTCACCCGCGCCTCTGTCGTCCACGCAGCCAAGTCAGCCCAAGGGAAAGATCATCGCGGTGTGGGGGCCCAAGGGGGCGCCGGGTCGAACGACCCTGGCGGTCGAGCTCGCCGCAGAGCTCGCCAGCATCGAACCCGAGACACTTCTGATCGACGGAGATCCATACGGCGGCGACTGCCTTCAGATCTTCGGTGTGATCGAAGAGCTGCCCACCATCGTGTGGGCCGCACGTATGGCCGCCAAGGAAGAGCTCGACGGAGCGCGTCTTGCGCTCGACCTGAGGCGCGCCGGCCGCTCCGGTCCGGTGCTCCTTCCAGGGCTGCCGCGTTCGGAGATGTGGCCGGAGGTGTCGGACTATGGCTGGCGCCAATTGCTCTCCGTGGCGCGCGCCTCCTTTCGTTTCACCGTCTGTGATGTCGGATTCTGCCTCGAACCCGCCGACAGCAGCTTTCCAGGCGCCGGCGAAGGCAGGAATCGCATTGCGCGGGCGGCTGTACGCGAAGCGGAACGCGTCGTTGCCGTCTGCCGGGGCGACGCTATAGGCGTCAAGAATTTTCTTTGGGGGTTTGAACAACTGCGGGAGCTCGGACGCGACGAAGACGTGGTCATCATCGCCAACCGCGTTCGTTCTTCTGAACAACGTGCTCTTGGTGATCTGTTCCGGAGACATCTCGGCAAGCGCCCGATTGCTTACATCCCCGACGTCCCAACAGAGTTCGCTCACGCCCTGCAGGCGGGAGTGCCCGTCAGGGAGATGAAGCGAGGATCGGATGTCACCGTCGGGATTCGCGGCCTTGCCGCCTCGCTTGGCGCCCGAATACCCGGCACCGGGATGATGGCCAGGTTCGCAGGGACGTCGCCGTAGATGTCTGATCGATCGGTCGGGATCGTTGAGCAGGAGGTCCGCGAGCTCGTGCGACGGCGGGGCATCGACCCAGCCCGTGAGGGGCAAGCAAGGGTGTCGAAGCTCATCGACGAGGTAATGACCGACTACGAGATTCGTACCGAATCGAGCAATCTCCCGCGATTCTCGGATCGGGGCGCAGTGCAGAAGGCAGTGTTCGACCGAGTTGCCGGTTTGGGGCCGTTGCAACCGTACATGGACGATCCAGAGGTAGAGGAGATCTGGATAAACGGGCCGGGCAAGGTGTTCTGCGCGCGCTCTGGAAGCCATGTGCTGACCAATGTTGTTCTTACTGAGCAGAACGTCGCGGATCTCGTCGAGCGGATGCTTCGAAACAGCGGCCGTAGGCTCGATCTGTCGAGCCCATTCGTCGACGCCACGCTTGTAGATGGCTCGCGCCTGCATGTTGCAATTCCCGACATAACCCGGAAGCACTGGGCAGTGAACATCAGGAAGTTCATACTTCGCGCCAACCATCTCGGTGAGTTGGTTCGACTTGGCTCGATAGACGAGCGTCCGGCGGCCTTCCTCGATGCTGCGGTGGTCGCCGGCATGAATGTCGTCGTTTGCGGCGGCACCCAGACCGGCAAGACCACCATGCTGAACTGCCTCGCGACCGCCATCCCGGCGCGCCAGCGGGTCGTTACCTGCGAGGAGGTCTTCGAGCTTCAGGTTCGTCTCCCCGACGTCGTCTCACTTCAGACGCGGCAGGCGAATCTCGAGGGACGCGGCGCCATCGACCTGCGGCGTCTGATCAGCGAGGCGCTTCGAATGAGGCCGGATCGCATAATCGTCGGAGAGGTACGGGGCCAAGAGGCGCTCGACCTCTTGGTCGCTCTCAACTCGGGTTTCCCCGGGATGACCTCGATCCATGCCAACAGCGCCTATGAAGCACTGACGAAGTTGACGACCCTTCCTCTCCTCGCAGGTGAGAACGTGAGTCATGGATTCGTGGTCCCGACGGTGGCCTCATGCGTCGACCTGATAGTGCATTTGACGAATGACGGCAAGGGGCGAATGACAAACCACATTCTCGGGGTCACCGGGCGCGTCGAGGGCGATCGCATCGAAACAGTCTCGTTGTTTGCTCGCAGCGGCGGAGCGCTGCGGTGGACCGGCCACCAGCCTCCCTCGGTGGGTCGCTTTCGCGACGCCGGCATCGACTTGCAGGAGCTGCTTGCGTGAGGGTGTTGATGACTGTGGTGGGCGCCCTGGGGCTGTTGCTTCTGTTCGACGGTCTGACGACGCGCGAACGCCGGCGTAAGTCCCCCCTGTTGCGCCGGTTGGACCGCCTTGCAGATGAGTCGGGGATGCAGTCGATGACGGGAGTGCGCCTGATCGGAGCTTCCGTTGCCTCGGGACTTGCCGTTTACTTCGTTGTTGCCGCCCTCACGTCTTCGTCCATAGAGAGCGTGGTTATCTCTGCTGTCGCAGCGTCTCTTCCCGTAGCAACCGCAAGGGCGCGCCGCAAACGCCGGCTGCGCCGATTCCGGGAAGCATGGCCGGATGCCATCGCCATTCTGATTTCGGGCATCCGCGCCGGCGTGTCGCTTCCGGAGAGTTGCCTGTCGCTTGTGATCAGAGGTCCCCGGGAGTTGCAGCCGGGATTCGCTGCCTTCACGTCGACCTACCGTTCCTCTGGGAGCTTCCGAGCCGGGCTAACCCGTCTCGCTGCGGAGATGGCCGATCCAGTCGCCGACCGTGTCGTTACAGCTCTGGTGCTCGCTCATGAGGTGGGGGGAACCGACCTGGTGCGCGTGCTGCGAACACTCGGAGATTTCGTAAGAGAGGACCTGAAGGTGCGCCAGGAGATCGAGGCGCGCTGGTCGTGGACGGTGACCGCAGCGAGGGTAGCCGCAGCTGCACCGTGGCTGGTGCTCGTGATGATGTCGACGCGGCCGGAAACGGCGATGGCTTACAACTCGCCCTCCGGCGTCGTCGTGATCCTGATAGGGGCGGCCGCTACGGGCCTGGGATACGCCCTCATGCTGCGAGCCGCGCGTCTCCCGACCGAAAGGCGGCTCGGCGCATGAGAGTCTGCACCGAAAGGCGGCTCGGCGCATGAGAGTCTGCACCGAAAGGCGGCTCGGCGCATGAGAGTCTGCACCGAAAGGCGGCTCGGCGCATGACCGCCGTGTTGGCCCTCATGGTGGCCGTCGGGGTGATTCTGTTCGTCTCGGGCCTGCCCGCACTTCGCAAGCCGGGCCTGGAGCAACGCGTCGAGTTCTACGTGAGCGGCCTGCACGGATTTCCTAGCAAGCTCCTTGGAGCGCGATCGAACCCCGGGGCGGGACTGCGTGGATGGGCCGAGCACCGGCTTGGCCGTTTCCTTCCTGCACCTCACCGGAACCTCGAGCAGCGCCTTGTCGCTGCAGACAACGATAACGGCGGCGGAAGCTTCCGGATCGAACAACTAATCTGGGGAGTGACGGCCTCCACAGGGGTATGGATACTTGTCATCCTCGGTCTCAACGCCGGTGTTGCCATAGACGCCGGCGTTGTGCCGCTAATCTCGGCGATCGCTTTCTCGTCAGGTTGGTGGGGCCGCGATTGGTGGTTGACCAAGCAGATCGAGGAGCGCCGCGCCGTCTTGCAGGAGGAACTGCCGGTCGCAATCGACCTGGTCACCCTTTCCATCATGTCCGGAGAGTCGGTTCCGGCAGCCTTCACCCGAGTTGCGAACATCTTGGGGACCGGCATGGGGGGCGAGTTCGATCGAGTCGTCTCCGATATACGGGCGGGCGCGCCGGTCACCAACGCCCTCGAGGCTATGAAGGAGAGGCTGCCGGCAGCGGGAATCGCCCGCTTTGTTGATGCTCTCATCACAGGCATAGAACGCGGTTCACCATTGGCAGAGGTGCTGCGCGCCCAGGCAGACGATGGGCGAGAGGAGCGCCGCCGTCAGCTCCTCGAGCTCGGGGGACGGCGGGAAGTTCTCATGTTGATACCTGTGGTGTTTCTAATCATGCCGACGGTGGTTGCTTTTGCCCTCTATCCGGGATTGGTGGCGCTGGATCTGCTGGTGCCTTAGACGCGAAAGGGAGGCCCACAATGGGTTTGCGTGTGCTCGCGTGGTTGATGACGGGAATGAACGAGGAACGGGGCGACGTCCCCGGTTGGGTCTTGATCGTGCTGATGACCAGTGCGTTGGTGGTGGCAATCTGGGGGGTAGCACGCGGGAGGCTTGTAGCGATCGTAGAGACGGCGCTCAACACGGTCTGCGGCAGCTTGGGATGTTGAGCGTGTCGGAGCGAGGGTCCGCTCCGCTCGAAACGGTTTTCGCCATCGCGTTCTTGCTGTTGCTGCTGCTGGGTGCAATAGAGGTTGTTTGGGCGCTCTATGGCAGGAACGTTCTCATGTCCTCGGCTCACGAAGGCGCTCGGGCGGCTCTCGAGCTTGGGCGAAGCTCATCGGATGCCGTGACAATCGCCACTCGCTCCATCGAACAGAGCGCTGGAGCGCTTGTAGACGAGCTCGACGTCGGGGTATCGACCGAGACCCTCGATGGCCGCTCAACGGTGCGCGTGGAAGTCAGCGGAGTTCTCGCTCCTTGGGGCCCGGTACCCATGCCGCTCCCCGTAAAGACGGCGGCAACCGTGTCGCGCAGCGCCACCCCGGGCCGGGATTGATGCGCGGCGATCAACGCGTTACGGGCGAGACCGGAATGGCATTGGTCGAAACCCTCCTGGTCGCCATCGTTTTGATAGTCCCCTTGATGGCGGCGCTGGGCGTGCTGTCGGAGCTGCATCGCGGTGCGCTTGCAGCCAGCGCCGCGGCGCGCGAAGCGGGGTTCGAGGCGGCCCGGTCCGACAGCGCCGAGCAAGCGAATCTGGCCGTGGACGCTGCCGTCCATGTGGCCTTTTCCGATCATGGCATCGATGCCCGGAGCGCCGACGTCAGGTGGACCGGAGCGCCCGGCCTTGAACGCGGCGGAGTAATCGAAGTCGAGGTGGCGTACCCGGTCGAGGTGTTTCAGCTGCCCTTCGTGGGCGCCGTGTCCGAGCCGCGTGTGTGGGTGAACGCGCGCCATGTCGCTCGCATAGACCCCTATGTGAGCCGGGGATGAGACGCGCTCTGGCCACCCAATCAGGTCAACTCTCGATTCTCGTGCTGGGCCTCGCAATGCTCCTGTTCGCGGTTGCGGGAGTCGTCGTGGACGGGACGCGCGCCTTCTTGTTCCGAAGGTCGCTGCAGAATGCGGCGGACGCCTCAGCGCTCGCCGGCGCAGGAGAGCTGGACGTGGACGCCTACTACGAGACGGCGGGGCGCGAAGTGATTCTCGAGCCCCTGGCCGCCCGCCGCGCAGCGCTGGACTGGTTGGCGCATCGAAGCCTCCCCGCCGAGGCTGCGGTTGCAGCCGACCCGGGTGGTCTGCGCGTCAGGTTGCAGGGCCGCATCGATACGAGCTTCCTGGCGCTGATCGGCATGCAGAGCATTGAGGTTGCGGCCGAAGCAGCCGCCGAGCCGGTGGATTAACAGCCTAGCGGGGCCTGGCCGGATGCCCGGGCAGGGCATGCCGGGGATCCTGGGGCGCGTGAAACGGCAGATCCGTGAGCAGCTCGACGCCGGCCGGAGCGAGGGGAAGAGCCCTTCCCCCGGGTGAAGTGGCCGCCTTCCGCGGCAAGTGCCTCGTTCGGTGGTCCGGAAACCCTTGCAGGGCAACAAATTTCGCCGAATGCCACAATCGTGCAAAGCCCGGACTATAGGCTTCTTCCGTTAGACCTCCTCCTTGAGGAGGCATCCTTTCTTAAGGGGGTATCGCATTGAACAAGAAAGAGCTGATCGACTCGGTCGCCAAGGACACCGGGCACAGCAAGAGGAGTGTCCAGGATGTAGTCGACGCCACCGTCGACCGCATTCAGCGCCAGGTGAAGAAGGGCGACAAGGTCACGCTCCCGGGTTTCGGCACCTTCTCCCGCCGTCAACGCGCTGCCCGGACCGCCCGCAACCCACAGACCGGTGAGGCGATCAAGGTCAAGGCCGCCAAGGTTCCCGGGTTCAAGCCGGGTTCGGCGTTCAAGAGCTACGTATCCGGAGCGAAGAAGAAGTAGCCGGTCCGTGCGAATCGAAACTGAGGCCCCGGGTGCGGATGCCCGGGGTCTCTTCCATTCCGGCACGGGTATCGTGCGGGCATGAAGAGGAGCATGGGGGGAGGTGCCCACAGGGGCCCCGTAGCGCCGGCGCGCCAACGCGGGGCCATCCGCCTCGTTCAGATGCTGATGGTGATTCTGGGGGCGGGCCTTCTCGTCTACGCGGGCTATTCGCTGGGCGTGGCGAGCGGGTACAGGTCCGGCCAGCGCGCCGGCGACCTGGGCGCACCGGCTCCGCCCCCCTTCACCCAGACGCTTGTTCTGGCCGTGCTGGGCGCCGGCTCGCTGGGTGCGGCGGTGTCTCTGCAGGGGCCCGGCGGCGTTCGCATCCCGACCCCGGCTCGCCTCGAGGAGCTGGCCGGGCGCGCCGAGGCGGCGGCGGTGTCACGCGCCGGGGAAACGCCGAAGAAAGACTCCGGGTGACGTCTCCCATATCCCGATAAGAAGACATCAGTCTCCCGAGGCTGGTTCTTCTCCGGAGGTCCACGCACGCAACCCCCGCAAGACCTTGGCCGTCCGGCCATCCTCTCGCGGGGGGCGCGCCAGCAGGGCCCGGACATCCGACGGTGTGTCGATGTCGAGGGCGAGGCGGGGAAGGGGCAAGATCGCGCAGCGGTACCCCCGCCGGCGGGCGAGCGTCAGATGGGCCTGCAGGCTCGCCGGTCCAAACTGGGGGCGGATGAGATCCGGGGGCGCCATATAGAGCCCGTTGGTGCCTCCGTCCTGCCCCGAGGGGACCACCACGACATCGGAGGTGGCGCCTGTGTCGAGGAGATCGCGCAGGTCGTCCTCACGGGTCAGCGGCACGTCACAGGGCAGAACCGTGATCGACGCGGCGCCTGCGGCCTTGACCGCCTCGATGCCCTCCGTCAGAGCGGCGTTGAGACCCTCGCCACGGTCCTGGATTGCGCCGAAACCACGGTCGGAGGCCTCCGCCACGAGGTCGGGGTCGTCGGTGACGACCCACCACGCAAGGAAATCCACCCTCTCACAGAGGTCGAGGGCGTCCTCCCAGAGGGCGCGCGCCACCCGAACCCTTTCCTCGGGCTCGAGCTCGGCTCCCAGGCGTGCTTTGGCGCGGCCGAACCGCTTGACGGGCAAGAGACCGGCATCCATGCCCCTCAGAGTAGGGTGACCCGCTCTGAGGCCGGTGGAAGGAGTGGGTCTAGGCTGCGCTGTCCTTTTCGCAGCCCGAGCATCTGAACGCCCTGGAGGGACCTGTTCCCCACCCCTTGACAGGCACGAAATCGCCTTCGATCACTGGCCTCACCTCGCCACACCAAGAGCAGCGAGCGCTCATGCCCTCGGGGTAACGGCCTTCGAGGATGTCGGTTCTGGCTAGGTGTGCTTCCGGGTCACTGATTTTTCGCATAGCACCATTGTAGCCAACAACGTCAACCGACCTGAAACCGCACCTCCCACGGGCGAAAGGGGGCTGCCCGCGCATCACTCGGTCACCTCGAAGTGGCGAACGATAGGGCTTTCCTGGAAGAGCTCCCTCAGCTCCGAGACGGCGTCGGCATATTCGGGGCTCGCGGTCGCCTGCTGGATGGCCGCCACCGAATCCCATCGGGAGATCGCGACCAGGAGCACGAGATCGCGTGAGTGCTCCTCGGGGCTGAGGCCCATCTCGATGCCGTGACATCCTGCGAAGCGTGCGAAGGCAGGGACGACGACTTCCCGGTGTATCCGTCGGGCCCTGTCCGCCTCCTCCGGGTCGATGGCCGTGTCGAAGATCCGGATGATCATTGTCTCCCCCTGGCGCTTCGATCCGACGGGCTCAAACGTTCCACGCCCCCCGGTTCCACATGCCGGCAAGTTGGGGATTGAGCGACAGGCGGCGTTCCCCCCGCTCGTAGGTGGCCGCCACTATCTCCCCTAAACCGGGGTAACGATGCACGATCCGAACTCTATTCTCGGTCACCTCGATAACGTTGAAGCTGGGCCTCGTGTAGCCACGCACCCTGTGGGTCGAGGCCGTCCCCGAGTTGATCAACAGCATCTCACCGACCTGCCACACGTTGGGCACATGTTTATGACCGGCGAGGACGAGGTTGATCTTGAGCTCATCGAGAAGCGCCAGCACATCACCCGCATCCCACACGATGTTGCGCTCTCGTCCCGTGCCGGGAACGGGGACGAGGTGGTGGTGGAGGACGAAGATCCTGTAGTCGTCCGGCCAATTGTAGGACTCTCGGATCCAGTCGTACTTGCCTTGACCAATCTCGCCTTCGGCCAGATCGGGTTTGGCGGAGTTGATGGCGGTAACCGTGGCGAACTTCTCCGGTTCAGAGCCGTTCTGGTTTGAAAAGGGAACCCGGATGACTCTGTCGGATTGTCCGAAGGAGTCTCTGAAATGCAGGAATCCGACGTTCATGAGGTCGTGGTTACCTGGAATCACCACTCTCTCGAGGTCTCCCAAGCGGTCGAGGAACCTCTTGGCCTGACGAAACTGCGGGGCATAACCTTCGGAGGTCAGGTCACCGGCAACCACCACCAGGTCTGGCCCCAACTCGACGATCTCGTCCACCGCATGTGTGAGCAGTTCTCCGTCGAACATCACATGCCCGCAGTGGATGTCCGAGATTTGGGCGATGGTGAGCCGAGACCCTGGCATTGGCTCCGTATGATAGTGGCATGGAGCCAATCTTTGCCGGAGTCCGAAACGTCGTCATTCCGGCCTGCCGGCTATGGTTTAGATGGTCGCTCGAGGGGCTGGAGGGCATCCCCAAGGATGGGCCGGCGATAGTTGCCTTCAATCACATCTCTTATCTCGATCCCTTTGCCGCCGCCTATGCGATCGACAGCGCGGGGAGGCGACCTCGCTTTCTTGCGAAGTCCGAGCTTTTCGCGAACCCCTGGATCGGTTGGCTCATGAGGGGGACCCACCAGATCGAGGTCAGGAGAGGTACACCCTCAGCGCCCTTGGCCCTCGAGCAGGCCCTTCTTGCTCTGGCGCGAGGCGAAATAATCGTCATCTTCCCCGAAGGAACGGTCACGTTCGACCGCGACCTGCGGCCTATGCCTGCCAAGACCGGGGCGGTCCGGCTCGCAATCCGGTCCGGCGCGCCGTTGATTCCCGCCGGGATATGGGGCACCGCGAACGTACTTCCGCGCCATTTCAAGGACTACAAGATGAGGTGGTGGCCAAGACAGGATCTCTGTGTGCGCGTGGGCGAGCCCATGGGCGACATGTCGGGACACGGCGATACTCCTGAGGAATGGCGTGCCACCGGTGTCGAGCTCATGGATCGGATCGCCGCGCTGGTCGCCGGTCTCCGGCCTGCCCTGCCCTATACCCGCCAGCCGAGGCGAAAGTCGATAGCATCGTGAGGGCTCACGCAATGAAGCCTTCGTTGCGATACCACGCGACCGTCGTAGCGACGCTGGTTTCGACGGGCGTGTAAACGAGCCCCAGCTCCCGTTGGGACAACGAGGCATCGTACGCGTGGCCGTGGAGCAGAGTGCTGATCATCTCCCTGCAGTAGGAAGGGTTGCGCCGTTGGAGGCGCCCCCAGATCTCGGTCCCGTAAGCTGCGGTTCGCGCGGCGATGGATGGCAGCATGACCGGCGAGTTGCGTATCCCCGTGATCTCCGCCATCAGGGCGATTGCCTCGGACACTTTGAGTGTTGCGCCGCTCAAGATGTAGCGGGCTCCCGGCGTGCCCCGCGTTTCGGCCAGGATGTGGCCTTGCGCGCAGTCGGCCACGTCGACGATGCTCATAGTCGTGTCGAGCGCAACCTTGAGCTGCCCGTTTGCATAATCAATCAGCAGACGAGCCGTTCCCGAAGTCCTGCCCGGGCCCTGAACCGACGCCGGGTTTACCGAGACGACGTCGATACCTGCCCGTGCGGCGGTAAGGAACACCGCCGCTTCGGCCTCGAACTTGGAGCGCTCGTACTGGGACAGCCAGAACCCCCGGTGGGCGGAGGTTTCGGAGCCGACCGTTCCCTTCGGCTCACCGATTGTCGCGGCCGACGACGTGTACACGATCCGCGTAACCCCGGCCCTGTGAGCCGCCGCTGCCACGTTGTGCGAGCCGAGCACGTTGCCTTTGTATAGGGATGCCGGGTCGGCGAGGCAAAAACCGTTTACTCCGGCGACGTGGTAAACGACGTCGCATCCTTCCATTGCCCCCGAGAGAGAGTCGTCGTCCAAGATGTCGCCCCGGTGGACGCGCGCCCCCAAGCCCGTGACCACATTGGCTGCGGCGTCGCTGCGTGCCAATGCAATGACATCCCGTTCTTGGGCCACCAGGCGGGTGCAGATCGCCTGCCCGAGAAAGCCGCTCGCGCCGGTAATGAAAACGCGGTCCATTATTTCAATGATCGCCTCCTCGCGGAGCGAAGACCGACGAGAAGCGGACGACGTACTCGATCGCAGATATGACGGTGATCAACGCCGCAACCAGCATCGCCCACTCGTCAAGGAGCAAGGGTCCGAGGCGCGCCGGGTAGCGGAGTATGGCCAACATGATCGCGGCGAACTGCGCGTTGGCTTTTAGCTTGCCCCAGATGGACGGCTTGAAGGCAAAGCCGTCCATCATTGCAACGGCGCCGCGCAGGCCCAATATCAGCAACTCGCGTCCGACGATGATTGTCGCGACCCAGGGAGAGGCGCGCTCCACGGCAACCAATGCGATCAAGGCTCCAGAGACCAGCAGTTTGTCGGCCGTCGTGTCAAGAAATGAGCCAAGGGTCGTTGCAGTGTCCCATCGACGCGCAAGGAAACCGTCGAGCCAGTCGGTCGAGGCGGCGAACACGAAGAGCGCAGCCGCCGGTACGAACGCCTCGGCGAGGATGAATGCCATCACGACCGGTACCAGGGCCATGCGTGTATAGGTGATGCCGCTGAGGAGCGACACATTCCCCCGGTTCACGGTTGTCACGGAGTCGAGGCCGTCCCCGAGGTGCTCTGGGTTCTTTGCACGTCGACACCCTCCATTGGTCTCGGGACTTGAGCGACCCTACCGCTTACCGAGAACGTGAGAGAGGGCCGGATCTGCCTCTCTTATTGCCCTCTACTCGTCGAAGTTGCGCCCGGCAAGAGCCTCGAGGGCGGATATGACCTCTTTGGCGCCCTCGCCGCGAGCCTCGATCCTGATCGCGTCGCCGGAGGACACCCCTAGTGTCGTAACCGAAACGAGGCTTCGGGCGTTCGCCGGGCCCTTGTCTTTGGTCAAATTCGTGACCGTCACCTTGGCGTCGAAAGCACTCGCCGTTTTGACAAAGCGCGCCGCCGGGCGCGCATGCAGCCCGGTCGGGTTGTGGATGATCAGGTCCGCGACGATGCTCTCCTCCTGCTCCTCGTCAAGGC
>JACDDL010000260.1 GCA_013817045.1 Actinomycetota bacterium
ACTCGAGCCCATCGAAGTTGAGGATGATGGCCCGAATCCGGTCCGAACTCGCTTTGTTGTAGGCCTCCATGAGCTCGTCTTCCGAAGCCGCAGTGATGTCACCGCTGATATCGATGATGCTGGCATGCTCATGAGGCTGGCGTACATCCATGGTCAGTGCCGATTGAGACACGATTCCCTCCCCTTCATCGAAGCTGCGCGGGTGCTTCCGCTACGGCGTCTTCCTCGGCGTCGAATATCGTCATGAAGTCGGACAAGCGAGTGATCTCGAAGATCCCCCGATAATGCTCGCTGAGCCCGTATGCCACCACTGTGCGTGAGTCCTTGCGAGCCCGGGCCAACAACCCAACTATCACCGCGATACCGGTGCTGTTGATGTAATCGACCTGCACGAAGTTCAGGAGGATCGAGCCGGCGCCGCCCTGGACGGCTTCGGAGTATGCGGAATTGAGGGCTTCCTCCGACGACCTGTTGATCTCACCGCTCAAGTCGATGATTGCGGAACCGTTGCTTTGCCTCCAATCAGCCTCGAAGCTACTCGTTGACATCGGGGTCTCCTTTCAGGTGCAGGGTGAGCTCGAGGGTGTGATGGCGGTCGTCGGTTGTCACCTGCATGTCGTCCACCATGTTCTTGATCAAGAAAAGCCCCCACCCCCGTGGTGTCTGCAGCCCGGCAAGCTTGGCTTCGATATCCGGATTCTCCGCCTCGGGCATCTGCTCTTCCCCGCCCTGATCTGTTATCTGCACCGACACGTCCGTGTCGGTCGCCACAACACGCACCGACACCGGCAGGTCGGCATTGTTCTTGTTGCCGTGTTCGATGGCGTTCATGGTCGCTTCGGCAACGGCCGTCTTGAGACGTTCGAGCAGCTTGCCGGCAAGCTGCAGCTCCTCGACCGCTTCCATCACCCTGTGCATCACGAGGCGCTCGTTGCCTTCCTCGCTGGCGAGTGAGAACTCGTCCAGCACACGGCTGGAATCGTCGACGGAGAGTGTGTCGTGATCGCCGTTCGCTCCTCCAGGCTGGTCTCCGACATCTGTTGAGGGTGCGGAGTCGTCGCTCGCCCCTAGCCTCAAGCCCGCGTCGGGGGACCGCTGCAGAGCGACAAGGGTGATGTCGTCCTCCTGTTCGGCGGCAGTTCCTCGGAACCCGTCCAGCTCGGTCAGGAGAACGTCGATCAGCTCATCGCCTCCCGCGGTGTTCTCCATCAACCTCATGACCCGCGGGAAACCGAACATCTCGCGATCGGGATTGTGGGCTTCGGCAAGCCCATCGCTGTGAAGAAGGACCGTCTGACCCGGCAAAAGGGTCGCTTCTTTCTCTTCATAGATCATCCCGGGCATAAGCCCAAGCGGCATGCCCCTGGCCCGAAGCTCGACAACTTCTCCGTCCTCGGTGGAGACATAGGGAAGGTTGTGACCGGCGTTCGCGTACTGGAACCGCCCGCTCGACGGATCGAGCACGCCGTACAGACACGTCACGAACATCTGCGCGGGGATATCGGGAACCAGAAGGTCGTTGACCCGCTCCAGTACCTGCCCGGGTGAGAGATAGTGGGTCGCCTCGCCGCGCAGGATGCTGCGGGTGGTTGCCATAACCAGAGCAGCCGGTACGCCTTTGTCGGTGACATCACCGGCAACTATCCCGACGCGCCCGTCGGGGAGCTCGATGAAGTCGTAGAAGTCGCCGCTCACCTCACGGGCAGGACGGTAGTGGGCTGCGACATGCCACCCTCCGAGCTCGGGAAGCTCCTTGGGGAGGAACTGTTGCTGGATGAGCGTCGCGACCCGGAGCTCCTGCTCGATGCGCTCCCTCGAACGGGCCTCGGCTTCCTGCTCCCTGACGAGCTGGCCGACCCGCACCGCAGGCGCCGCTTGAGCGGCGAGGTTCGCCAGCAGCTTTCGGTCGTCTGCCGAATACTCCTGTTCGCTGAGCCGCGCCCCCAGATTCAGCAGCCCTATGAGCTCGCCCTGGGCAACGAGGGGGACGACCATCTTGACCCCGGCGGCCCGCAGAGCATCGGCCCCGGGCGAGCTGAGCTGCAGAGAATCGATCTCGACAACGCCGGAGGCGCTCTGGAAATAGGCTATGACGGGATCGTTGGGGGCGATCTCCACCGGCGGCGCTCCGGCCGTCTCGGGGACCACAGTTGGATCCGGCAGGGCTGTGCTCACCGCGTCCCGGGTCTGCCTCCCCCGGCGCAATCCGATTCGCTTGGTTGCCCCAGACAATGGATTCATCTCATCCCCTTCTATCAACCGATCGTTCCGAGATCGTTACGGCTGCCTCGATAGGCCTCTTCTCACTGACGGCCGCCTTTAGCCGGCCGGTGCGCCGGGGCGTCATCTTGCCTCCGCCCCGCTTCGCAGCCAGAGCGAAACGTGGGCGGGCTGCATGGTTTCCTGGACGACTCCTACTAGGTGGCCGCTCAGAGCGTTGAGGTCGACCTCCTCCCGCAGTTGGGACGAGAAACTCTCCATCGTTCTGGATGCATCGTATTTGCGGCGATAGAAGCGCCGGTCGATGAAGCTCTGGAGCCGGCCTCGCACCGGGCGGAACAGTCCGGCCACCGCAAGAGTCGAGGCGGCCACGGCAAGATTGTTGCTCTGTTGCCCGGTAAATGCTCGGAGCGCCCCGCCGAGACCGACCACCCCTCCGAGATAGATCAGTGCCAGGAGGGCGGTGAGCGCACCGTACACGAGCGTGCGGTTGATGATGCGGTCGATGTCGAACAGCCGGTACCTGAGCATCGCCACCCCCGCAGCAACGGCGAACAGGCCCGGCCCCCCGAGCGTCTCCCCCAGGAGCGTCGTGGCCCGGTTCTCGAGGTCCAGAGGGTCGAGTATCACCTCGGACACGAGGATGTTCGTGGCGCCGAGCCCCGCCGTCAGGGCGATCCACTTGAGCTGCTGGCGCTGCTCTCCCTGGGAGCGGCGGAACCGGATGATGAGACACACGAGCGACGCGGCGAGACAAAGCATGACCGCGGGGAACAACGCGAAGAGGCCGGCCTCGATAGGTGCGAGCGAATCGATGCCGAAGCTCTCTACGTTCCGGAGAAGCAAAACGCCTCTATGGGGCCACAGCGCAACGGAGTAGCCGAGGAAAGCCAGCATCCACACCAACGGGACCCACCCGGCCGCTCCCCACCAGCGCGACAACAACCGGCCGTCGGGAAAAAGCAGGATCAAGAAGGGAAAAAGCGTCAGCTCGGGCGCCCAGACCCACGACTGGAGCCAGGCCATTGCACCTCCACCAGGAAGGGCGCCCGGATTCGAGATGAGCGAATAGGCTGCGTACTCGTAGGCGAACTTGGAGAGAACCTCGCTCAGGCCGATGGCGAGGAAGATCCATCCCACGGGATTGCGGGGGTGCCTCGAGGCAATCAGCGCTCCGACGGGCACGAACATCGTCAGCGACAAGAACCAGATCAGGTCGCCGGTAAGGCTCGTGAGGCCGGCGCCGGAGTCCCCTCGCCCGAACCCGAACGCCAGCGTCATTGCCATCCCCAGCATTCCCAGAGCAAACAGCCCCCAGGACAAGCGCACGGCTGCGCGGTGGCTCACCTTTGGCTATCCTTCCCTGCGGGTTGACCGCAACCACAACGAAACGTGCACCGGCTGCATGGTGTCGCCGACCACCCCCACGAGATATCTGGTCAACAGATCCAGGTCGACCTCATCGCGGAGGCGGGAGGAGAACGTCTCGAGCGTTCTGGATGCATCGTACTTGCGACGGTAGAAACGGTGATCGATGGCGCCCTGTATACGGG
>JACDDL010000261.1 GCA_013817045.1 Actinomycetota bacterium
TGCGTACTCCGCCCAGTACAGGTCGAGCTCGAACTCCACGAGCTCCGGATCGGTTCGCTCCACCATGGCCTCCCAACACGACCCCTTTCCTGCGGGGGCGAACTCGCCGGCATGATTGTGGTAGGCGAATCGGAGTCCGGCTGCCCTGCAGCGCTCGCCGCAGCCATTCAGCATCGTTGCGATCTCCGACGCCCCCCGCTCGTCCATCCGGACGTCATCCGGAGGAGAGGGCGTCACCGCATACGAACATCCGATGGTTTGCAGCTCGTCGAGGACCTGGTCCGCACGCTCCACCCACTGACCCAAGGGCACGTGTGATGCGATCGCCCTGAGCCCGGCCTCATCGAGTGCCGAGCGAAGGCGGCCCGGAGCGACGCCGGCGTACCCCGCGAGCTCGATAGCCCGGTAGCCCATGCCGGCCACCTGAACGAGGGTGCCCAGCATGTCTTTTCCGGCAAGCTCCCTTACCGTGTACATCTGCAGAGCGACGATGCGATCGGCCATACCGTGCACCCTAGAAAGTCGTCTCTAGCGCCAGGGCTCTGCCGGCCGCAGCGGATTCTTTGGCCCGAAGCGCAATCTCGAGCACATGGCAGGCCTGCTCTGCGGTCAGGACGGGCTCTTCCTCGCCCCGCAAACAGGCAACGAAGTGAGCCGGGCCCATCCCGATGAGGTTGTCCACCGGGCCCGGGCTCGAGGGCGTTTCAACGCGCCATCCCTCTGCGTCTTCGTTGTCCTCGTCTCTTCTGTAGACATCGACGGGCGCCTCCGGATCGAACCATCCCGCCTGTCCCAAGCTGACGCTCCCCTCGGTGCAGTGAACCTCGATGACCGGGGCACGAGAGGCCGGGACCGCGAAGCTGGTGATCAGCTGCGCCATCCCGTCCGGGAACTCGAGCTGAAGCAAGACTTGATCGAAGGTGCGGACTTCTATCACCCGGTGCGCCGCCCCTTGGGACAACACCCGGCGTTGTGGAATCGCAATCCTTCCCGAAGCCAGCACCCTCAGCGCAGGGCCGAACAGGCTCGTCATGGCATGCAACAGGTAGACGCCGAGATCGAGGATGGGGCCTACCTCCGGTGAATAGAAGGGCTCGGGATCGCCGGTGTAGCCTCGCCATCCTGCGGGGCCCATGCTCGAATGTCCTCCGGTTACGAGTGTGGGCCGTCCCAATTCTCCCCCCTTCACCAGCCGTTCCAC
Source organism: Actinomycetota bacterium (assembly GCA_013817045.1). Taxonomy (GTDB): domain Bacteria; phylum Actinomycetota; class CADDZG01; order CADDZG01; family WHSQ01; genus JACDDL01. The sequence continues at coordinate 1,202 of JACDDL010000261.1, forward strand.
AAGTTGCCATCGGTTGGTCACCGTCGTGGCCGGCGCGCACAGCAACAGACGACGTTGCTCCTTCGCCAGAGCGATCAACGCCTGTGCCTCCGGTATCGAATTCGCGAGAGGCTTCTCACTGAAGACATGCACGCCGGCGCTCAGTGCCGCTTGGGTGACGCGTGGATGGCTGGGGCCGGGCGTCAGGTTGATCAGACCATCGAAGGCACCGGAAGCGAGGCATGCGCCAAGGTCCGTGTAGCTGCGAACATCGCCCGACCATCGGCCGGAGAGCTCGGCTGCCCTTTGGGCGCGGCCGGAGTCGAGATCGCAGGTGGCGGTCACGCAGCTCGTCTCGCCGAGCTGTTCGAGCGACGGCAGGTAAGTCCGAAAGGCGACGTCTCCACACCCGACGACCGCCAACCTCACCCTGTTCGTCAACGCTGCTCCCTTGGCCTAGCCGTACCGAAGGGGCAGACTAACCGGACCGGTTCCCCGGCCGTCTTGATGGGTAAGCCGGTATCATGCCCTGTCGAGTCCTCACCTGGCATGTGCACGGCAACTATCTCTACTATCTCTGTTCCGCTCCCCACACCTTCTTCGTGCCCACCAAGCCGGGCCGTCCGGAGGGTTACGGAGGGCGTAAAGGCCATCTGCCGTGGCCCCGCAATCTGGAGGAGTTTCCGGCCGACGCCGCCAAAGACATGGACTTCGACTGCATCCTCTATCAGTCGGGGACGAACTGGGATGTCGACCAGTACGACATCTTGTCGGCCGAGCAGCGCTCGCTCCCCCGTATCTACGTCGAGCACGATCCTCCGCGGCAGAGCCCCACCGACACTCGCCACCCTGTCGACGATCCCGCCACCCTGTTGGTCCACGTCACCCCGTTCAACGATCTCATGTGGGACAGCGGGGCCAGTCCGACGCGAGTCGTCGATCACGGCGTGAAGATAACTCCAGGGGTGGCCTACTCCGGCGAGCTCGATCGCGGCATAGCCGTCGTGAATGGGATGGCCTGGCGGGGGCGGAGGGTGGGACGGGATGTTTTCGAACGCGTCCGGGAGCACATCCCCATCGACCTCGTGGGGATGGGTTCGGAAGAGATGGGTGGCCTCGGCGAGATCCCCAACCATGAGCTGCACGCCTTCATCTCGCGTTACCGCTTCTTCTTCAATCCCATCCGCTACACCAGTCTGGGCCTTGCCGTATGCGAGGCGATGAGCATCGGGCTTCCGGTCGTCGGCCTGGCCACCACCGAGATGCCGACCACGGTCCAGAACGGGATATCGGGCTACATCGACACCGACGTAGCCAAGCTCATAGAGCACATGAGACGTCTCTTGGACGACAAGGGCGAGGCACAGCGCTTGTCTGCAGGCGCAAGCCGTTATGCCCAGAAACGCTTCGACATCAGCCGCTTCGCCGCAGACTGGGACCGAGCCATACGCCATGCAGTCGAAGCATTTGCGAGCCAGACGGGAAGCTCGTAGGGTGACCCTGGATAGTGGCTCGGTCCAGGACCTTCGGTTGGGAAGACTGACGTGCGCATACAGAGTTCGGTCACATCGATTGGCTGGATTCCGCAGGGTGCGATTGCGGGGCTTACAGAGCTACCCTTCCATCTGAGCGTAGCCCACTACGACATGCCGCCTCCGGACAGGCTGGTCGACCACAACGCGCTTCTGGACGCCGACGCAGTCCGCTTCGCCAATCGGCTGGAGGCATGGATCGAAGTGCAGGAGGGGGAGATCACCGGTTACGGCCACCTCGGGAAAGGCCGCCTCGGACGAACGCAGCTCAAGCTTGGTTCGATCGGGATGGCGTTTCCTGCGGTGGCGTTCCCCGACCTCCGCCCCGAACCCCGGGTCACATCCACCGAGGTCACTTTCGTCCAAACCGCAGGCGGGCGAACCGGAGTAGCCGCCCCCCGCCGGGTCAGCCGCCCCCCCTTCGTCCAGATCGCCGCACCCAGCGCGTGGTCGACGCTCACCCTTACAATTCGCGCAGACGGCTCGTCCGAGCGAGGGTTGATCGGAGCAAGCCCGTTCCCGCGCCATTGGGTGTACGACGATGCCGGCGAGCTGATCGCCAAGTCGGGTCTGATCGACTTCGACCATTGGTACCGGAAGGCTTTCGGCGCACACACCCCCTGGGGCGAGGTCGACTCGCCTGCGCTGGTCACGGCGGTCGAAAGCGCACTCGAGCGTGAGCTGTCGCTCGGAATCGTCAATTCGAAGCCTCGGTGGCGCCGTCTCAAGGCCGGTGACACACTCGTCGAGCAAGGTGATCCGGGATCCGACCTGTTTCTGTTGTTCGACGGGGTACTGGAGGTTGCCATCGATGGCGAGATCATCACCCAGGTCGGCCCGGGGGCGATCCTGGGCGAGATGGCATCGCTCGAGGACGGAAAGCGGACCGCAACCCTGCGCGCGGTGACTGCGTGCAGGGTTGCGGCCGTTTCCGCCGACCAGATGGACAAGCAGGCGTTGATCGAGATCGCCGATAGGCGCAGGGCGTCGACCTAGCCGGAACGACCGCCTTTAACCCCTTGGGCGGACGCCCCAGTCAGGTGCGAAGTCGC
>JACDDL010000262.1 GCA_013817045.1 Actinomycetota bacterium
GACTCAGGGAGTCCTACGACCGCTTGGTGGGGGCCGAACCGCCTCGTGCCAGATCGCACCCTTAGTAGACTGGGGCGATGTTCGGAAGACCGTCACAGTCGTCGCTCATCCAAGAAGATGAGCTGGCCACCGTCCGCGCAAAACAAGAGCGAGGACTAGAGAGACGCCTATTGCTGGAGCGCGCACTCAGGAGCACAGCGCCAGATGCCCCGGAACAGCAAGTGCGACGACGTCTGTTCCGATTCAGAAAGACCGCCGACCGAAGCTAGATATTGTTCGCCGGTAGCAATAAGACCAGCCGTGTGCTTGGTCGACCGGGGTGGGGTCACTCCCCCGACTAGCGCCTGTTGACCTCCTCGACGATCAAGCCCCGCACCTCTTTGAGGCGACTGCCACCGCTCGTCATCATTTATTGGGGCGGCGGTCGCGACGGCGGCAGCGCTGGCCGCTTTGTGACGATCGTCGGGCCCTAAGTCGAGGCGGTCACAGACCTCGCTTGGCTCCTGGGGCCCGGAAGAGCCGATAACGGACGGCGAGGTCCTGGAATCCCCGGAACCCGCTTGACATGGGAAGATAGTTCAATCAAGATTGAGTCAATGTACACTGAAGAACTAAGGCGTCGGGCGAAGCAGCACGCTTCCCTGTCGGACCCTCACAGACTCGCCATCGTGGATGAGCTCGCCATCTCGGATCGTTCCCCTTCTGAGGTGGCGGAGATGTTGGGGCTTCCCTCCAATCTCGTCGCCCATCATCTCCAGGTGCTCGAGGAGGTCGGACTCGTGATCCGCATTTCCTCTCACGGTGATCGCAGGCGCCGCTACATCCGTCTCCGGCGCACGGCGCTCGGTGGGGCGCCCAGGCCTTTAGACCTACGGGCCCAGAGCGTCCTCTTCATCTGCACGGCGAATTCGGCTCGGTCACAGCTAGCAGCTGGAGCTTGGAACCAACGCCATAGAGTCCGAGCAGAATCTGCAGGCACACACCCTGCCGGCCGCATTCACCCCAAGGCAATCGCTGCCGCCAAGCGAGTCGGCATCGACCTGAAGGGTGCCAGGCCACACCCTCTGGCTCCGAGTGACCTGGAATCGCCCGCGCTGGTTGTCACGGTTTGCGATCGAGCTCACGAGGATCTTGCGAAGGCAGGCCGGCAAGTGCCTCTTCATTGGTCCATCCCGGACCCCGCGGTGGTCGGGACGAACAAGGCATTCGATCAAGCCACCGCCGAGATTCTCGATCGAGTTGATGAGCTGGTTCCGCTTGTGTCTTCCAACCTTGACTAAAGGAGGCTGTCGTGAGCGCAACAAAGAGCTATCTCGATGATGTGCCGCTCGAGGTGCGTCATCTCATAGGTCGCGCCGCAGAGCGACTACACCGAGAGTTCACAGGCATCTTTGCAGCCGAGACGATCGAGCGGTTCATTGCCGACTCCTGGGACCGACTAGGTCATGGGAAGGTGCAGACCTTCGCTCCCCTGTTGGTGGAGCGCTTTGCCCGTGAACGCTTGCGGGCTCTTGGCAAGGTCGAAGGTAAGGTGACTTCACAAGTCCCCGGTGTCGTCTTTCTCTGCACCCACAACGCCGGACGGTCCCAGATGGCGGCCGGCTGGCTACAGCAGCTCGCCGGCGACCGTATCGAAGTATTCTCTGGGGGATCAGATCCTGCCAGCGAGATCAATCCGTCCGCCATCCAAGCGATGGGCGAAGTCGGGATCGATATCGCCAACGAATACCCCAAGCCGTGGACCGATGAAGTCATGCGGGCAGCGGACGTGATCGTAACGATGGGATGCGGGGATGCCTGTCCCATCTTTCCCGGCAAGCGCTACGAAGACTGGGAGCTCACAGACCCCGAAGGCAAGCCCGTCGAGCAGGTTCGCCTGATCCGAGACGAGATCAAACGGCGGGTGGAGATCCTACTTCCCGAGCTGCTTAGTCGGCCGCTGTAGGAGCACCAGGAAACAGCCGCATAGCGTGGTGATGCAGGTAATGGCAGGTTTTCGCCGAGTGAACAAACGCCATGGGTGGCACTCAAGAGAGAGGGCGCCCCTGAGGGGCGCCCTCGGCATGATTGGCCAGTGTGGAATGTCTCAGATACGTCAAGTGCCACCCATCCCGTGCCCTCCTTCGCTTGAACTGGGTTCACACTAAGCCCTCACTGCTCGGGCGAAAGGGTCGTCGAGGGGCCGACACAGGGCTTTCGACCGGTCCAATATCCTATTTCGAGCCCGATTCGGGCACACTACCGCCAGTCCTGCCGCCACCCTTGCATCTGTTCGATCTCGGCTTTCTGGGCCTCGATTATTTGGTCGGCGAGGTCTTGGACTTCTGGCAGCGAACCTTCCTCCAGCTCGGTTTCGGCCATCTCGATCGCCCCCTCGTGGTGCTCGATCATCATCTCTGTGAAGGCGAGATCGAAGGCCCGACCCTCCAGCCCCATCAAACTTTTCATTTCTTCTTCGGTCATCGTTCCAGGCATGGTCATGTCGTCATGTCCACCGCCGTGGTCCATACCACCCGCAGCAGGCTCTTCACCCCACTCCTCGAGCCATGCGGTCATCGTGTCTATCTCACTGCTTTGACTCGAGACGATGTCTTGGGATAGCTGGACGAGCTGGGGCCGCTGAGTTCTATCGTCGACGAGTTTTGCCATCTCAACTGCTTGTTCGTGATGAGGAATCATCTGCTGTACGAAGCTCACGTCGGCAGAGTTCGGTTCGGCCGCCGCCTCCTGACTACCACCGTCGCTCTGTCCACAGGCGGCGAGGAAGACAGCCAGAACAAGGGTCGCCGCTATTCGGCGCATTTTTTACCTCCGTTGTTTGAGTGACTAAGACCGGTCAGAGCCTCGGAATCAGGTCCGGGAGATGCAGAGCACTGTCAACGAAGGGGCTCGGGCGAGTGGTCGAAGCTGCGAGGCTTTGACCCTCGATGTGAGCGTGACGGACGCTGCCCTTCCCTTGCTCCTACGGACAAGAAAGCACAGGAAGGCCGCCACACAAAGGATGGCGAGGCAGGTGGCCGCCATGGACAGCAGTCCAGGGTTGTCGTGGAGGTCGTTTGACCGGCTCGCAAGCGCATTTGGGGACGATGGGATCGCACCCACCGTATCGCCGTGCACCGCCGGGCCCGGCTGCAGCGAGGTCTCATGCGGTCCCGGGTCGAACATCTGGCTGTGCCCGAAACCAGCGAGCATGAGCAGGTGAAGAACGAGCAAGCCTCCCATCGCCAGCTTCAAAGCCTGAGATCGCACCATGAAGCCATCCTAGGTCACTGGGTCCGCTTTCCGCTTCAGCTACCACGATCGTCGAAAGTGAAATGAGGATCACTCCGGCACCATCTTTCGGTAGGAGACCTTAGAGCTTGATGACTCGGCCACCGATCGAGGTTCGTCACAGGCGAGGATCACTCCGGCGGACTCTATGGCGACATCGGTGCATGGAGCGAACGGACCGCCCCGTGGGGCTCTTTGTTCGCACTTGAATTTGGTCTCTGCTGGTTCCTCTAGCGAATGGGCCGCCGCCGACCGAACGGACTACCCCTTAGTGTTCAAGGCGAGCAGCGTCCCCCAAGGTCGAGTTTCCCTCGAGGAAGTCGACGCCGTCGATCTCAGAGCGACCCGGCCCTGTGTAGCGCAGAACGTAAAGCCCGTTGCGGACATCAATCAGGTATATGAGCCCGTTTCTGATGATCGGATAGCTCCACATGACCACCTTATTGAGCCCCTGGCTCAGGGCGGGATCCTCGGTGTCGACATCTTCGAGAG
>JACDDL010000074.1 GCA_013817045.1 Actinomycetota bacterium
AGATGCGGTCCACTTCGTCGAGGAGCGGTCGGGCATCGAGATTCGCAAAGAGCGCCCGGGCCCTCACTAGCGATTCTGTGGCGGCATCACGGTCACCGAGAGAGATGAGGCAGCGGGCCAGCCCCAGATATGCCTGTCCCTCCTCCAGAACGAAGCCGTAATCGGCCCACCGCTGTGCGGCTTGTGAGTAGAGCCCGCGGGCCTCCTCGAGTCCCCCTGTGGCTTCGGTCACGATGGCCTTGGCCGTGAGCAAGGAGTGCCGATCACGTGCGGCGCCCGCCTCCATCTCCGACAGGAGCTCATGGGCGGCATCCACTTCATCCGCCGAGATGAGCACGCGAACAGCAGTGGGCATGGAGCGCGCTCTCCACCCGTGATGCTCTTTGGTGAGATGGTCGATCTCGTCGATCAGAGCGACCGCTTGGCTGGTCCGGCCCTGCGCCCGCTCTACCAGAGCGGTGACCGCAAGTGCCGGGACAAGAACCTGAAGATCTTCGATCTCGCGGGCCAGTCCGATCAGCCGTTCTTGAATTGCGGCAGCCTCATCGGTTCGGCCGCGATAAAGCAGAACCTGAGCCTGAGTAAGCAACACGGTCGCTTCTACTTGAGGATTGTGGTGGTCCTCACCCCAGCGCAGCAGATCCCTTGCAGACCGAACGACCTCTTCCCACTCCCCGAGATCGAACAGCACTCTCAGGTATTCGGCCTGGCTGTGCGTCAGCGCAGTCATGAGACCGCGACGATCGGCGAACTGTATGAAGTCTTCATAGACCTGCAAAGCAGGGATCCCGCCGATCGCCAACCACGTGTATTCGGCCAAGAAACTATACGAGACCGACGTGTCGCTCCCAAGCCCAAGGCTCAGGCCATCTCTTACTGCCCGGCGCAGGTCTTCAAGGCCCCCGAGGTCGCCAACGTCGCACCGCGCCGCACCAAGTTCGCTGCGTGCGTCCACTATTGCTTCCTCGTCATCGAGAAGTTGAGCAAAGGCCAGGGCCTTCTCGGACAGCTCCAGGGCGACTTTCGGCCGGCCCGAGGAACGAGCCTGCCCTGCGGCACCACCGTAGGCGCGGGCAAGCTCCCATCCCGGTGGGTGGCGTTCCAGGATATCTGTCGCCTCGGCTCTCAGGGCATTTGAGCGAGCAGAGTTACCCTTCCACCACCAGAGATTGGCCAGGCGTAGCATCGCCTCACCTTGAATGCGACCAATGCCGTCCCTCTCAGCCTGCATGATGGCGTCTTCGTAGGCGTGCTGGCTCTCGTCCAGAGAGCCTTGCTCCCTGGCGCAGATACCAGCTTTGATCAGCGTAGGGGCGCGTAGAGGGTGATTGGAGGGAAGTAGATCCAGAGCCCGACGGAGATAGTCTCGGGCCTTGGCAACGTCGAGCTCGATGGCTCGATCGCCGGCCAGAATCAGGAACCGCAAGGTCGGCTCGGTCAGATTCTCGGCTTCTATGTCACCCGCAGCCTTGGCCAGATCGAACGCCAGGGTGTAATGGTGCACCAGGACCTCGGCTTGGTCGCCAACTCTGTCTCCGGCGATGGCTTCGATCCACTCGGCCATAGCACGGTGTTTGGCACCCCTGGTTGCCCTGGGGATCTGCCCGTAGGCGACGTCACGAACCAGCGCATGCCAGAAGGAATACTCCTGCTGGCCCTTAATGGAGGAGTTGCGCGCCGGGCGCACCAGCTCCTTACGGGCGAGCTCGTGCAGGCCTTCCCTCACCTCTTTGTCGTCGCGTCCGCCCATGACCGAAATCGCTCCCGACCAGAACACTTTGCCCGCCACTGCGGCGTCGTGGAGGAGAGCCTTGCGATCTGCGGCAAGGGTATCCAGACGAGCGGCGATTAGCGCCTGGACGTTGTCGGGGATGGTGATGTCGGCATCGGGATCGATGGTGAGGACACGGCCCCTGCGTTGGAGGATGTTTCGGTCCGACAGCATCCTGATGAATTCCTCGGCGTAGAGGGGGTTACCTCCCGCCCGCTCCAGCAGTGCGGCGTGGACCTCGGCCGGGAGCACGGCCTGGGACAGCAGACCAGAGATGAGCTGAGCCGTCTCCGAGTCCGGGAGCGACGACAGCGCGATGGTGGCGGAGTTGCGTTTTCCTCCGCCCCACTCTTGGTGGCTTTCATAGAGCTCGGGTCTTGCGGTGCATACCACCAGTAGGGGAACGCCGGTGGACCACTCGACCAGGTGGTCGATGAACTCGAGCATGGCGGCGTCGGCCCAGTGGAGGTCCTCGAATACCAGTACGAGTGGGCCGCGCGCTGCGATTGCCTCGAGGAAGCCCCTCCATGCGGCGAAGGACTCCTCCTTCTCAGCGCCGCCGTCTCCGCCGGACCCGGATGCCTGGGCGCCGACCAGGGGGCTGAGGCGGGCGACGAACCAGGTTCTTTCGTCGGTGGTCTCGACCACCGCCTCGACCGCCACCCTTAGCTTGTCGGTCGCGGTTTCGGGGCTGTCCGACTCCAGGATGCCCGCCTGGGCCTTGACGATCTCGCCCAGCGCCCAGAAGGTGATGCCTTCGCCGTAGGGAAGCGAGCGGCCCTGTCGCCAGTAGATGAGCTCGTCCTGGTCGTCGACGAACGATGAGAACTCGGCCAGGAGCCTGGTCTTTCCCACCCCCGGCTCGCCGGTGATGGTGACCATCTGAACCGAGTCCTCCCGCAGGGTTCTGCGGAAAGTTTCCTTCAGGATCGTCTGCTCGTAGTCCCGTCCGATGAAGGGAGTCTGCGAGGACATGTCGGCGTCGACCCCGAAGCGGCTGCGGGCCGAGACCGCCCTCCACACCGGGATGGATTGGGGCTTACCTTTGACGGTGACGGGATCGAGCTCTTCGTAAGAGATGAAGTCCTTGGTCGAGCGGTAGGTGATCTCTCCCACCGCAACACCACCTACAGGGGCGATGCCTTGGAGCCGGGAGGCTGTGTTGACGACGTCTCCTGTGACCATGCCCTCTCCGGCCTGGGGTCTGGCTTCCAGGGTGACCATGCCCTCTCCGGCCTGGGGTCTGGCTTCCAGGGTGACCAGGCCCTCGCCGGTGTTGACCGCGGCCCGGATGGAGAGGTCGAGGTTGGCGGTGCCTTGATTCAGCTCCTCGATCGCCTCGGTGATCCTCAGGGCCGCTCGGACCGCTCGTTCGGAGTCGTCCTCATGGGCGACGGGTGCTCCGAATACGGCCATAACAGCGTCGCCGATGAACTTCTCGACCGTGCCGCCGAAGCGCTCAATCTCGGTCTTGAGCAAGCGGTGGTAGGGAGCCAGGGCGGCCCTTACGTCTTCGGGGTCGGCGTCATGGGAGCGGGCGGTGAAACCGACCAGGTCGACGAACAGAACCGAAACGACCTTGCGCTCCTCGGCCTGAGGCGTCTGGATTGCATTCAGGGCGGTGCCACACATCATGCACAGACGCGCCCTGTCCGGGTTCTCCTCGCCACACTGGGGGCACAGTGTCATAGACCCACGGTACCGGCCCCTTCTTGTAGGGGGTGCCGCGCTTCAACTCGAGGCTTCGACGTCTTGGCTGCTCTGCTGTCCCGGTTGCGTGCCGGCATCTCAATCGGGACAGCGCAACACATCGCGGGGACATGCAGGCAATTGAAGTGACCGGCTGCCAAGAATGAACCAGCCAAAGCAGTTCTAGCCGCGTGACTATCCACGCCGAGCAGTATGTGGGCACGGGAAGTTGGCGACAACTCTAGAGCCCAGCGCGCCGGCGCAGCAGGTCGGGCCGCAACAGCTTGACTCTGCGCCCGTCCAACTCGATGTAACCGCGGCCCTGGAAGTACTGGAGGATCTGGTTGACGCTCTGGCGGGAGCCACCCACCATGCCGGCGAGATCACTCTGCGTCATGTGCAGATCCAAGACAACGATCTCACCTTCTTCGTTCTCCTGTTCGGAAGCAAGGTTCAAGAGCAGTTTCGCCACTCGCCCGTGAAGGTCCAGGAATACAAGATCAGAAGTCTGTTCTGTCAACCGCCTCAGAACCGCCCCCAGCGAGCGCAACAGCGAATCGGTGAGGGGGGGATGCTGGGCCAGCAACTCCAGCAGGGTCGGTCGAGTCAGCACCAGGGCCGCGGCCGGCTCCAACGCTTCCGCGGAAGCGCTCCGAGGTCCCCCGTCGATCAGCGCCAGCTCGCCGAAGACCTCAGGCGGGTGAAGAGTTGTGAGCACCATCTCGTCGCCCCGCTCGGATGTGACGAACACTTTGACCATTCCATCGACCAGAATGTAGAGCGATTCACCGAGATCTCCCTGGGAGAAGATGAGGTGTCCTTTTCTGTAGGAGCGCTCGATCGTCCGCTCTCCGAGGCTGCGAAGGACGACATGATCGAGCCCGCCGAAAAGCCGGGTCCGGCTTAATAGCTCGGCGGATTGGTCAGGATCCATGGCGGACCTAGCCTAATCGCCCGGGTGCGATGGATGCGGGCACTCGGGTACCCTTCTGTACAACGGCTAACGCTGAAAGAAGGGGAGCGCCTTGATCTGTTCTGGGTGCGGCGCGGAGAACCGACCTGGGCGCAAGTTCTGCTCGAAGTGCGCCGCTCCTCTCGCGCTTGGGTGCCCGGCATGCGGGGCCCCCAACGAGCCCGGAGACCTGTTCTGCGGCGAATGTGCGGCTCCCCTCACCGAAGGCGCTAGGCCCAGCCCCGCCGTCCCTGTTCCGACGAGCGACCCCTCCCCCGTGGCCGAGCGGCGCCTGGTGTCGGTGCTCTTCGCCGACCTCGTCGGTTTCACCACTCTTTCGGAGCACCGCGACCCCGAAGAGGTCCGCGAGCTGCTGTCTCGATATTTCGACTCCGCCCGGGAGCTCATCTCTCGCTACGGCGGCACGGTCGAGAAGTTCATCGGCGACGCCGTCATGGCCGTCTGGGGTACGCCGGTTGCCCACGAAGATGACGCCGAGCGTGCCGTGCGCGCCGCCTTGGAGCTGACCGATGCAATCGCTGCCCTCGGGGCCAGCATCGGCGCCCCGGACCTGCGCCTGAGGGCCGGTGTGCTCAGCGGTGAGGCGGCGGTGAACATCGGCGCCGACGGGCAGGGGATGGTCGCGGGCGACCTCGTTAACACCGCCGCGCGCCTCCAGGGCGCGGCCGCTCCCGGAACCGTACTGGTGGGGCCGTCGACCTACAACGCTGCCAACAAGGCGATTGCCTTCGACGATGCAGGCTCCCACACCCTCAAGGGCAAGACCCTCCCGGTCCAGGCGTGGCGAGCGGTTCGAGTCGTCGGCGGCCGCCAAGGGTTCAGGCGCTCGGAGGGCATGGAGGCGCCCTTCGTCGGCCGGGATGAGGAGCTCCGGCTGATCAAAGACCTTTTCCACGCCTCGGCGCGCGAGAAGAGGCCGCGGCTCATATCGGTCACGGGCACCGGGGGCATCGGCAAATCGCGTCTCGCATGGGAGTTCTTCAAATACATAGACGGCTTCGTCGAAGTGGTGTTCTGGCACCAGGGTCGTTGCCCCGCATACGGCGAGGGCGTGACCTTCTGGGCTCTGGGCGAGATGGTGAAGATGCGCGCCCGCATAGCAGAAACTGAAGATGCAACGAGCAGCCGCGCCAAGCTCGCGGCCGCGGTGAATGAGTACATCTCCGATCCCGAGGAAAGACGTTGGGTCGAGCCGCGACTCGCTCACCTCTTGGGCCTCGAAGGCGGCCATGCCGGAGAGCGTGAAGAGTTGTTCGCCGCTTGGCGCAGCTTCTTCGAACACATTTCGTACCAGGGCCCCACGGTGCTCTTGTTCGAGGATTTGCAGTGGGCTGATCCGGGGATGATCGACTTTATCGAGCACCTGCTCGAATGGGCGCGCACTCACCCCATCACCATCATCACGCTAGCCCGCCCCGAGCTGATGGACAAGCGGCCCGGCTGGGGAGCCGGTCAGCGCAACTTCACCTCTCTGTACGTCGAGCCCCTATCCGACGAGTCCATGCGGCAGTTGCTCGACGGGCTCGCTAAAGGGTTGCCCGATGAGGTTGTAGAGCACGTCTTGGCGCAGGCCGAAGGAGTGCCGCTATATGCCGTCGAGATGGTTCGCATGCTCATCGACCAGAACCGGCTTGTCGCCGAAAACGGTAGCTTCCGCCTCATCGGAGAGCTTCGACATCTGGAGGTGCCGGACAGCCTCCACGCCCTCATTGCGGCGCGCCTCGACGGTTTGGGGCCGGAGGATCGGAGCCTGCTGCAGGACGCGTCGGTGCTGGGCAAGACCTTCACCCTTCCGTCCCTTTCGGCACTGACGGGAAACGATCCCGACCAACTGGGGCTACGTCTGAAACAACTCGTACGCAAAGAGTTGCTCGACATCGAACAGGACCCGCGCTCGCCCGAGCGAGGTCAGTACGGTTTCATGCAAAGCCTCATCCGCGAAGTTGCGTACCAGACCCTGGCGAAGCGCGACCGCCGCTCTCGCCACCTCGCGGCAGCGCAGCATTTCGAGTCGGCGGGTGACGAAGAGCTCGCGAGCGTCGTGGCGGCGCATTACATCGAGGCGTACCGGCTGTCGCCGGAGGGTCCTGAAGCTGATTCTTTGGCGGAACAAGCTCGCCGCTCTCTCATGGGTGCCGCCCACAGGGCGAGCTCCTTGGGCGCCCACGACCTCGCCCTCCGTCATCTGGAACAGGGTCTCAGCGTGACCGGCGATTCCACGGAGTGTGTCGGATTGTGGGAGCAAGCGGCGCACGCCGCGCAGCTCGGCGCCAATTTTGAAATGGCAGAGAAATATCTGAACAAGACGATTGCATGGCACGAAGAGCAGGGCGACCCTTCGTCCGCCGCCCGCGCGACGGCCCGCCTCGGGAGCATACTCGTGGGGATGGGGCGCGTGGAGCCTGCCTTGGAAAAGCTCCAGTCATCGCTGCAGGCTCTGCCCGATCTTGAAAACGACCCCCACGCTGTGGAGCTAACCGCCGAGCTCGCCCGCGCCTATTTTCTGAATACCCAATACGACCAGGCGATCGATTGGGCCGAGAAAGCGTTGGCTGCTGCCGAGCGGCTGGGAATGACCCCTACGGTCGCCGACCTCCTGATCACGAAGGGAAGCGCTCTCAACTTCGTCGCACGGCCGCGAGAGTGCCGGGCTTTGTTGACTGGGGCGCTCGCCTTGGCCGAGGAGAGTTTGCTCGGATATCAACAGGTTCGAGCGTTGAACAACTTAGCGACCTTCCATGCTCTGATCAGCCCTCAGCAAGGCCTAGACGCGGCGAGGACCGGACTAATGCGGGCCCGCAAGCTGGGCTTGGGTGAGTACGAGGTCTTCAACGCCGCCAACGGATGTGTCGCTGCAGTGTCCACCGGCGACTGGGATTGGGTCGAAAGGACGGCAGCGGAGATCCTCAGGGACGACCTGCCAAACGAGCTCCGCGTCACACTGGAAATCCCACATGCAGTGATAAGAGCCCTGCGAGGCGATCCTCGAACCGACGACCGGATGAGAGCGATCGAACCCCTAGTGGATGCGTCCACTGATCCCGGAACTGAGGCCGATTTAAGATGGGCACAGGCTTGGGTCGCGCTCGCCCGGGGCCGCTGGAATGAGGCTTTCGATCGAGGCTTCTACCAGACCGGAATAGCGCCCTCGATAAGCAACGAGGTCCGCTACCTGATTGCCTCGCGAGCAGCGCTGTGGTCTGGCGATCTTCGAAACGCCCAGAATGCCTTGGCGAAGATCGAAGCGACAGGCTCGCGCGGGACATGGATCGCCTGCTATTGCGACACGCTCGCAGCTGGAGTTGCAGCCCTGGAGCGACGTAAAGAGGAAGCGACTATGGCTTACGTCCGTGCCATTGAGGTTTGGCGTGGACTGGATACTCCCTTTGACCTTGCCATGTGCGAATTGGACTTTGCAATGCTCGTGGGTGTCGACAACCCGGAAGCCAACGCCGCAGCGCAGGAGGCGAGGGAGGTATTCACCGAGCTTGGGGCCAAGCCCTTTCTCGAACGCCTCGAAAACGTAATGCATTCACCTTCTGAGTTTGAGGCAACATCTAAAGAGTCACCTCCTCGGCCGAAGGAACGGGCGGAGACCCGGATTGGGGTGGCCGTGCCCGATTGGGCCGGATTGGTACGCGAGGACCGACAACAACATTGATGTCTTGGTCGTAGTGAAAGCGAATATGACTTGTAGCCGGGGAACGGGTGAGGGCGTAAGGCAGCGACAATCGTGATCTGCCCGAGCTGCAACAGTCAGAACCGGGATGGGCGGAAGTTCTGTTCTCAGTGCGGCGTTCCCTTAACGCTCGCCTGTCCCAGCTGCGGCGCGCCAGCCGAGCCGCAGGACCGCTTCTGTGGCGAATGCGGGTCCGAGGTGGGTGCTCCGGCAGCGTCAACCGTTGCTATGGCGCCGGTTCCCGCAGACCACCGATCCTCCTCGCAGCTCCCACCGGCCAGCGCCGAGCGGCGCCTGGTGTCGGTGTTGTTCGCCGATCTGGTGGGCTTCACCCCGTTGTCCGAGGACCGCGACCCCGAAGAGGTGCGAGAGCTCCTCACCCGCTATTTCGACACGGCGCGCCGGATCATCGCCCGCTACGGCGGAGTGGTGGAGAAGTTCATAGGGGATGCGGTGATGGCCGTTTGGGGAACTCCCATTGCAAGCGAGGACGATGCCGAGCGCGCGGTGCGCGCCAGCCTCGACCTCACCGCCGCGGTGGCCGAAATCGGGGCCGAGATCGGTGCAGAGCTCAAGGCGCGCGCAGGCGTAGTCACCGGCGAGGCCGCAGTGACGCTGGGGGCCGAGGGGCAGGGGATGGTCGCCGGTGATGTCGTCAACACCGCGTCGCGCCTGCAATCGGTCACCGCCCCGGGGACCGTCCTCGTGGACGGCCCCACCCACGGAGCGAGCCAGGCCGCCCTGGTCTATGAAGACGCCGGGTCGTTCGAGCTGAAGGGCAAGGCGGAGCCCTTCCCCGCCTGGCGCGCCTTGAGAGTGGCGGGTGGAAGAAGGGGCGCGATGCGCTCAACCGGCCTCGAGGCGCCCTTCGTCGGCCGCAACAGCGAAATGCGTCTCGTCCAAGAGCTATTCCACTCCACCGGGGAAGAGCGCCGGGCACGCCTTGTCTCGATGGTGGGGATCGCCGGAATCGGCAAGTCCCGCTTCTCATGGGAGTTCGAAAAGTACATAGATGGATTGATCGAGGATGTCTGGTGGCACCGGGGGCGATGCCTTGCCTATGGAGAGGGCGTAACCTACTGGGCCGTTGCCGAGATGGTGCGGATGCGCGCGGGCATCGCAGAAGAGGATAGCCAGGAATCCGCCACCCAGAAGCTGCACGCAGCCATCGAGCAGCACGTTCCGGACGTCGACGAGCGCCGCTGGCTCGAGCCGCGACTGGCTCACCTTCTCGGCCTGCAACAACGAGCCGCCACCGAGCAGGAGGACCTCTTCTCCGGCTGGAGGCTGTTCTTCGAAAGACTTGCATCCAGGCAGCCGACGGTTTTGGTGTTTGAAGACCTGCAGTGGGCCGATTCCGGGCTGCTGGACTTCATCGAGTACCTGCTGGAGTGGTCGAGGAACTATCCTCTGTTCGTCCTGACCTCGAGCCGTCCCGAGCTGTCCGACCGCCGCCCGAATTGGGGTGCCGGTAAGCGCGACTTCATTTCGGTCTACCTCGAGCCGTTGCAGCCGGAAACCATGGACGAGCTGCTGTGCGGGCTCGCCCCCGGCCTTCCCGACGAGCTGCGGGCAAGGATAAGAGAGCACGCCGAGGGGGTCCCTCTTTACGCAGTGGAAACCGTGCGCATGCTGCTGGACCGAGGGCTGGTGCAGAAGGAGGGCAGCCAATACGAACTGATCGCGTCCGTCACCGACCTTGACGTGCCCGAGTCGCTTCACGCACTGATCGCAGCCCGTCTGGATGGGCTCCCGAACGAAGAGCGGAGCCTCCTTCAGGACGCCTCCGTGCTGGGGCAGACGTTCACCCGGGCGGGCCTCGTTGCGCTTACCGGTCATTCTGAGGCTGGGATCGGCCGGCTGCTCGGCGCGCTGGTTCGCAAGGAGATGGTGACGGTACAGGCCGACCCCATGTCGCCCGAGCGCGGGCAATACAGCTTCATGCAGGCGCTCGTGCAAAAGGTGGCATACGACACGCTGTCGCGACGGGATCGGAAGGCGCGCCATCTGGCCGTTGCTTCCTATCTCGAGAAGAGCTCCGGCTACGAGGACGAGATCGTCGAAGTAAGGGCCTCCCACTACCTCGATGCCTACCGGGCAGGACCGGACGCAAGCGATGCCGATGCCATCAAGGCGAAGGCCCGGGAGGCGCTCGTTAGCGCCGGCCGCCGGGCGGCGTCGCTGGCCGCCAATGAACAGGCCCAGCACTACTACGAGCAGGCAGCGACACTTGCCGAGGACGACAACACCCGGGCGGAGCTACTGGAACGCGCCGGTGACATGGCGTGGACCGGCGCGCGCGCCGAAGAGGCGACGGTTCACTTCGAAGCAGCCATTGCCGTGTTCGAGTCTGAAGGACGCACCCACCCTGCCGCCCGGGTGTCGGCTCGGCTTGCCCAGGTAATGCACACGAAGGGTCAAGCCGAGCAGGCGATTGCTCGCCTGGACCAAGCATTCCAGGTTCTTTCGGCCGAGGAGCCGGACGAGGACACCGCAACCCTCGCAGCAGAGCTCGCCAGGCTTCAGTGCATGACCAACCGGGTTGGGCCAGCGGGCGACCAAATCGAGGTCGCATTGGAAATAGCGGAATCACTCTGGTTGCCCGAGGTAATGTCGCAGGCGCTGAATACCAAGGGCGCGATCTTGGCTTCCAAGGGCAGGATCGAAGAGAGTTTGGCATTGACCAGGCATGCCTTGCAGGTCGCCGAGGATAACGATCTACCCTCTGCCACTCTTCGCGCCTACAACAACCTCGCGTTTGGATTCGACTTACGGGATCGCTACGAGGAGGTCGAAACCTACGCGGTAAGAGGACTGGAGCTCGCTCGCACGATGGGACACAGGGTGTGGGAGTGGGGCTTTGCTGATGGTGTCACTGACGCGATGTTCGCGATGGGCAGATGGGATGAGCTCCTTACAGTCGCGGAAAAAAACTACTCCCAACTGACCCAATCCAGCTGGCCCTTCCTCGTCGCGCAGGTGCACATGAACCGCGGCGAGATCGAGGAGGCCAAGAGAGTAGCCAGCCTCCTTTCCGGAGCAGCCGATGATGCCGACATCCAAGTTCGCGCCTACGCTTCCGGGGCAAGGGCCTTGTTGCTGCGGGTTGAAGGACGTCACGAAGAAGCTTTGGCCGCAGCCTTGGAGGCGATCGAGCAGGGCGGGGCCATCGGGCCGGGGAGCGGGCAGTTCAAAGCCGGCTTTGTCGAGGCTGCAGAGCAGTCATTCATCCTGGGTCACCTCTCCAAAATCGACGAGCTGCTGATCATGGCGGATGAGTTGAGGCCCGTAACCGTCACCCGTTTCGTGAGGGCACATTCAAGTCGATTCCGGGCGCGCTTGGCCGCCGCGCGAGGCCAACAGGATCAGATCGAACCGGCCTTCAAGCAGGCTGCGGGCATGTTCCGAGAGCTCGGCAATCCCTTCTGGCTCGCGGTGACACTGCTCGAGCACGGCGAATGGCTCCTCGAGCACGAGAATCCGAAGGATGCCCAACCTCTATTGGAGGAAGCAACGACCATCTTCGAGGGCCTCCGGGCGCGCCCGTGGCTGGAACGCCTCGACCGAGCGAGAGGCGTCTCATCCCGAAAGGAAATCGAACAAATCGGGTCGGCAAGTTGACAATCTTCTTGTCGGGAACCTGACAGCGTCTGGGCCCCTTTGGAACAAGGATGTGGCATAGGGTTCAGCAGAGGCGGCCCGCACAGAGACCGCCACAAGAAAGGGGATGGAACATGCCAGACGAAAAGCAGCAGCCGCAAGGAGAACAGGACGTCGAGGGTCACGCGCGGCAGCGTGAGGACATGACCGGTGACGATGTCAAGGGCCACAAGATGCCTCGGGAAGACATGGCCGGAGATGACGTCGAGGGCCACAAGATGCCTCGGGAAGACATGGCCGGAGATGACGTCGAGGGACACAAGCTGCCTCGCTAGCACTTGACCGGTAACCCTGCCCGAGACCCATCATCTTCATCTTCATCTTCCCGACCAGAGCCGGAGACACAGAAATACTCAGCCTAAGTCACACATAGCACCAGATCGTTCCGGCCGCTTTAGCCGAGGTTCCTAGCATCACATCGTTCCGGTCAGGGTCACCATTTCAGACGGAATGGAAGCTCTGCGTGCCACGGATGGCCCTCGCATTCCACGACAAGGCGCTGGCTCCTGACGTGCAGGGCCGCGGTGACGTAGCGATGCACGAGCTCCGATGGCATGGGGTTTTTGGATCCCAGGATCCTCAGCTCTCGGTTGGATCGGATGAGCCTTACGAACTCGATCAAGCCTCGGCGAGGCAGCGAGGTCGGGAGCGCGGCGCTACGCTCGAGCAGACGCGCCTCGAAGCCCAG